>NZ_BCAK01000019.1:0-90800 GCF_001293905.1 Brachybacterium sp. SW0106-09 | reverse complement strand
CAGAACCCCGTCCATCGGGGTGCTCACAAGGTAACGGGCCATCGCGGTCGCCACCAGCGGCAGCTCGACCACGGTGATCCGCACCCCGGCCTGCTCCGCCTCGGGCCGGATCGCCCGCAGCCAGGCGTCCATCCCCGCCTTCGAGGCGCCGTAGGCTGCCCAGCCCGGGGTCGGGATCCGGGCGGAGGCGCTGGTGGCCACGAGGAGCCGTCCCCCGCCGGCGCGGCTCATCGGCGCGAGCAGGGCGAGCAGCAGCGCGGTCGGGCCGAGCATGTTCGTACCCGTGAGACGCACGAGGTCGTGCGGGCGCCCGATCGTGTCGGCGAGGGAGCGGCGCAGCGAGCGGCCAGCGAGGGAGACGACGGCGGAGGGTGCCCCGTGCAGCGCGAGCACCTCCGCGGCGAGCTCCGCGACCGCCTCCTGGTCCCGCAGATCGCAGGGGTGGACCGTGGCGGTGCCGCCCGCCGCGCGCACCCGCTCGGCCAGCGCCTCGAGCCTGCCCCGATCCCGGGCGGTGAGCGCGAGGTCCTCGCCGCGCGCGGCCAGCTCCAGGCACAGCGCGGTGCCGACGCCGCCGCTCGCCCCGGTCACCAAGATCATCGTCGACCTGCCGTGCCGCTCACCAGGAGCCGCGGTGGTAGGCGCCGGGGTAGAGCGCGGGATCGCGCGCCCCCAGCTCGTGCGCGGCGCGCTGGGGCCAGCCCGGCTCGCGCAGGGCCGCCCGGCCCACGGCCACGAAGTCGGCGTCCCCGCGCTCGAGCACCTCCTGGGCTCCGTGCGGATCGGTGATCAGGCCGACGGCCGCGATCGGCATCGAGACGGCATCGCGCAGCGTCCGGGCGAAGCCGACCTGGTACTCGGGCCCCACCGCGATGTCCGCGATGACGGCACCGCCGGTGGAGACGTGCAGGGCGTCGACGCCGACCTCCTCGAGCTCGCGGGCGAGCTCGACGGACTGGGTGATGTCCCAGCCCCCGTCGATCCAGTCGGTCGCGCTGATGCGCACGATCAGCGGGCGGTCGGCCGGCCAGGCCTCGCGCACCGCCGCGGCGATCTCCCGGGCCAGGCGGCGCCGTCCCGGCCCGTCGCCCCCGTACTCGTCGGTGCGCGTGTTCACCAGCGGCGAGAGGAACTCGTGGACGAGATAGCCGTGGGCGAAGTGCAGCTCGACCGCGTCGAAGCCCGCCTCCTCGGCCCGACCGGTCGCGGCGACGAAGTCGGCGACCACCCCGGCGATCTCCTCCTTTCCCAGCGCATCGGGCGCATCCAGCCCCGGGAAGGGCTCCGGGGTGGGGCCGACGGTGCGCCAGCCCGCGGCGAACTCCGGCACCGTGCCGCGCCGCGCGCGGTAGCGGGGCAGGGCCGGCCAGGTGGAGGCCTTGCGGCCGGCATGGGCGAGCTGCACGGCGATGCGGGCGCCCTGGCCCTGGCAGAAGGAGGTGATCCGCCGCCACGCGTCGGTCTGCTCGCGGTTCCACAGCCCTGTGTCCTGGGGGCTGATGCGTCCCTCGGGGGAGATCGCCGTCGCCTCCGTGACGATCATCCCGAAGCCGCCCGCGGCCCGCGCGCCGAGGTGCACCAGGTGCCAGTCGGTGGGCACCCCGTCCCGGTCCTCGACCATGTACTGGCACATCGGGGCGAGCCAGATGCGGTTGCGCATCTCGAGGCGGCGCAGCTGCGCCGGGGCGAGCAGGGCGGGGGTGACGGCGGGGTCGGGGGCCATGGTCCCCCACGGTAGTCGGCCCGGCCGGGAGGGCGTCGGTCCGCCCATGACCGTCGTGAGCGTGACGTGCATCTCCTGCGATACGGTGTTCACGTCCATCCGCCCCGGTCCTCCCGGGGCCCGTGAAGCAGGAGTGTTCATGACTGACGAGGCCGACACCGGGATCGAGAACCTCTCCCAGGAGACCCGCACCTTCTCCCCGCCCACCGAGTTCGTGCAGGACGCGGTCGCCCGCCCCTCGCTCTACGAGGAGGCCGAGCGGGACCGCCTCGCGTTCTGGCGCTCGCGCGCGAGCCTGCTGAGCTGGGAGACGCCCTTCACCGAGACGCTGGACTGGTCGAACCCGCCCTTCGCGCGCTGGTTCGCCGACGGCACCCTCAACGTCGCCTACAACTGCGTGGACCGCCACGTCGAGTCCGGCCACGGCGCCCAGGTCGCGCTGCTGGCCGAGTACGAGGACGGCTCCGACGCCGCGTTCACCTATGCGGACGTCAAGGACGAGATCTCCCGCATGGCGAACGTGCTCGTGGACCTCGGCGTGAGGACCGGCGACCGCGTCGCGATCTACCTGCCGATGATCCCCGAGGCCGTCTTCGCGATGCTCGCCTGCGCCCGCCTCGGCGCGCCCCACTCGGTCGTCTTCGGCGGCTTCAGCGCCGACGCCCTGCGCTCTCGGATCGAGGACGCCGAGGCGCGCGTGGTGATCACCGCCGACGGGCAGAACCGTCGCGGCAAGCAGCTCCCGCTCAAGCCCGCCGTCGACGAGGCGCTCGCTGGCGGTGCGGACTCCGTGGAGAAGGTCCTCGTGGTGCGCCGCACCGGCGGGGACGTGGAGTGGACCGAGGGCCGTGACGTGTGGTGGCACGAGGCGAGGGAGACCGCCTCGACCGAGCACGCGCCGGTGCCGGTGGAGGCCGAGCACCCGCTGTTCATCCTCTACACCTCCGGCACCACCGGGAAGCCCAAGGGCATCGTCCACACCACCGGCGGGTATCTCACCCAGGCCGCGTACACCCACCGCAACGTCTTCGACCTCAAGCCGAGGTCCGACGTGTACTGGTGCACCGCCGACGTCGGCTGGATCACCGGGCACACCTACGTCGTCTACGGCCCGATGGCCAACCGTGCCACCCAGGTGATCTACGAGGGCACTCCGGACACCCCGCACCAGGGCCGCTGGTGGGAGATCGTCGAGAAGCACGGGGTCACCCTGTTCTACTCCTCGCCCACCGCGATCCGCACCGCCATGAAGTGGGGTGAGGACATCCCCGCGAAGCACGACCTCTCCTCCCTGCGCCTGCTCGGCAGCGTCGGCGAGGCGATCAATCCCGAGGCGTGGATTTGGTACCGCCGCGTGATCGGCGGGGACCGCTGCCCGATCGTGGACACCTGGTGGCAGACCGAGACCGGCGGCATCATGATCTCGCCGCTGCCCGGCATCACCGCCACCAAACCCGGCTCCGCGCAGGTGCCGCTGCCGGGGATCGGCGCGGACGTCGTGGACGAGAGCGGGACGTCGGTCGCGAACGGCGAGGGCGGCTATCTCGTGCTCGACAAGCCCTGGCCCGGCATGCTCCGCGGCATCTGGGGCGACCCGGAGCGCTTCAAGGAGACCTACTGGTCCCGCTTCGAGGGCCTCTACTTCGCCGGCGACGGCGCCAAGCGCGACGAGGACGGCGACATCTGGCTGCTGGGCCGCGTGGACGACGTCATGAACGTCTCCGGCCACCGCCTCTCGACCATGGAGATCGAGTCCGCGCTGGTCGGCCACGACTGGGTCGCCGAGGCCGCGGTCGTCGGCGCGAACGACGAGACCACGGGGCAGGCGCCCGTCGCCTTCGTGATCCTGCGCGGCGGCAGCGCGGAGGAGATCGCGGCCGCCGGCGGCGAGGAGAAGGTCCCCGAGCTGCTGCGGGCCCATGTGGGCAAGGAGATCGGCCCGATCGCGAAGCCGAAGCGGGTGCTGGTGGTCACCGAGCTGCCCAAGACCCGCTCGGGCAAGATCATGCGCCGCCTGCTGCGCGACGTCGCCGAGAACCGCCAGGTGGGGGACACCCAGACCCTCGCCGACGCCTCCGTGATGGACCTGATCCAGCAGGGGATGTCCGGGAAGCCCTGAGGGACGCCGGGCCCGGGGACGTTCAGCGCGTGAGCGTGACGTCCCCGGCCTCGGTGTCGGCGGTCAGCGTGCCCGCGGACTCCGCCTCGGAGCCGCGGAGCGCGGGGTCCACGGTGACCTCGCCCAGCGAGCTGCGCGTCTCGACCTGCCACGTCGAGGTGCCCCCGACCGCGATCCGCACGTCGCCGAGCTCGGTCACCGCCCCGACCGCTCCGCTCGCCTCCGCGGGGAGCTGCAGGGAGATGTCCCCGAGGGTCGAGGAGAGGTCCACGGCCGTAGGGCCGGGGGCGGCGAGGTCGGCCTCGATCCCCCCGACCTCGGTCGAGACGGTGACGTCCTCCGCGATGCTCGTGGTGCCCAGGTGCACGTCGCCCACGTCGGAGCGCACCGCGAGGGAGCCGAAGTCGCCCTCGGCGACCACGTCCCCCACATCGGTGCGGAGGTCGAGGTCCAGCTCGTGCCCGACCGGGACCAGCACGAGCACGTCACGCGTGTCGTCGAGGCCGGGCCAGGTGGAGTAGCTCTCGGGCTGGCTCACGGCGATGGCCGCAGCGGAGCCCGTGCCGCCCCGCTCGAGACGGGCGCGGACCTGCTCCCCGGCCGGCGACGGGACCGTGGTGCCCGGGGTGACGAGCGAGAGCGTCACCTCGTCGACCTCCTCGGAGGGCAGCACCCGCACATCTCCGAGGGTGCTGGTCAGCTGCAGCGAGAAGGGGGTCCCGAGACCCGCGGTCGCAGGGACATCCTGGTAGGCGCGACCGTTCCACCAGGTGAAGGCCGTCGACGCGGCCAGGAACAGGATCACCACCAGCATCACGGCGCCGCCGGCGAGGACCACGCCCCGCCGCCAGGGGAGGTCGCGCTCGCGGGAGGGCGTGAGCCGGCGCGGCGGGTCGTACCGACGCTCCGGGGGGAGGCCGCGCCCTGCCCCCGAGGCGCCGTCGCCCACCACGGCGGTGTCCACCTCCCGCAGCGCGACGCCGTCCGACGCGGCATCGCCGCGCGCGGCGGGCCCGCGGTCCACGGTGCTCACGTCCGGTCCTCCGACTCCAGATAGCGCAGCACCGCCATGACCCGTCGGTTCTCGCCGTCCACGGGCGGCAGGTCCAGCTTCGTGAGCAGGGAGGAGATGTGCTTCTCGACGCTTCCGGCGGAGACGAACAGCGCATCGGCGATCGCCTGGTTCGAACGCCCCTGCGCCATCAGGGAGAGCACCTCGCGCTCCCGCGGGGTGAGCGCCTCGAGGGTGCGGCGCCGGCGGGAGCGGACGAAGATCTGCTGGACCACCTCAGGATCCAGCCAGGTCCCGCCCTCGCCGACGTCAGTGACCACGCCGAGGAACTCCTCGACATCCGCGACCCGGTCCTTGAGCACGTAGCCCAGGCCGTGCGAGGAGTCGGCGATGAGTTCGGAGGCGTAGCGCTCTTCGACGTACTGGGAGAGCACCAACAGCGCCACCTCGGGATCCTGCTGCCGGATCAGCACCGCGGCCCGCACGCCCTCGTCGGTGAACGTCGGCGGCATCCGCACGTCGATCACCGCGAGGTCGGGCCGGTGGTGGGAGACGGCGGCGAGCAGGGCCGCCGCATCGCCCACCGCGGCGACCACCTCGTGGCCGGCGTCGGTCAGGAGCCTCTCGAGCCCGGCGCGCAGCAGCACGGCGTCGTCGGCGATCACGATCCTCATCGGGGGACCTCCAGGGTCTGGTCTCGGGGCCCGGTCCCGTCGGCCGGGCGCGGGAGGGGGACGGCGGTCAGGTCGGCGCACAGGGCCGGTCGCAGGGGAGCGGCGCCGGAGGCCGGCGCGCCGGTGGGCAGGACGGCCTCGAGCACGGTGCCGCCGCCGACGGGGCTGCTGATCCCGAGCACGCCGCCGGTCGCGCGGACCCGGTCGGTGAGCCCGGCGAGGCCGGTGGAGAGCCCGTCGCGGCGCACCCGCGCGCCGCCGCGCCCGTCGTCCTCGATCCGCACCCGCAGCGCGTGCGGGTCCTGGCGCACGCTCACGGAGACCTGCTCGGCCTCCGCGTGCTTGGCGATGTTGGTCAGCGCCTCGGCGACCACGAAGTAGGCCACGCCCTCCCGCTCCCGGTCCAGCCCGGCGTGCGCCGGCCCCAGCAGGGAGACGTCGAGGTCGACGGGGATGCGGGAGCGGGCGGCGAGGGCGGAGAGCGCCGCATCCAGGCCCCGGTCGGTGAGCACCGCCGGGTGGATCCCGCGGGCGAGCTGGCGCAGGTCGGTCATCACGGCCTTCGCCTCCGCATGCGCCTCGCCGACGAGCCGCTCGGCCCGGTCCGGGTCGGTGCGGATCGCGGTGCGGGCGAGGCCCAGGGTCATGGCGAGGTTCACCAGGCGCGGCTGCACCCCGTCGTGGAGATCCCGCTCGATGCGCAGCCGCTCCTGGGCGGCGGCGTCGACCGCGCCCTGACGCCGTTCTGCGAGGTCCGCCACCTGCTCGCGCAGCTCCTCCTCGGAGCCGGAGATCAGTCCGCGGGCGAGACCGCGGTCGGCGAGCGCCCCGAGGGCGAGCAGCACCGCGCAGAGCGCCAGGGCCGCGGTGCCGAGCACGGCGAGGGCCCAGCGGGACAGCTCCAGGCTCGCGATCCGGACGGGGCCGTGCAGCAGCGCGAGCTCCCAGCCTGACCAGCCCAGCCACAGCATCGCGAGGGAGACGAGCAGGAACGCCCCAGCCACGATCATCGCGAGGTGGTGGTGGAGGACCCCGCGCCAGAACCCGCCGGTGCCGAGCTCGAACCAGCGGTCCTGGAGCCAGCCGGCCGCACCGCGACGCAGCGAGCGGCGCCGAGCGGGGATGTTCACCCCGATGCCGTGCACCGCGACCGCGCGGCGCCGCTCGATCCGCACCGCGACCTGCATCAGCAGCAGCCACGGGACCAGCAGCAGCAGCCCGCTGCCCAGCGCGGGCAGGGCGCTCAGCCCCGCCACGAGCATGACGATGCTCGCCACGCACCAGGTGAGGCTCAGCACCCCGCCGACGACCACCGAGGCCAGCGCGGCAGGGGAGATCCGGGACCGGGCGGGCGCCCCGGTCCTCTCGCTCGTCTCGTCCATGGCTCGACCCTAGAGGGGCCCTCGCGACCGGTCCCACCGGGTCCGCCCGTCGGCATGCGCGGGCGATATCCCCCGCGTAGTCGGCGCCGGGTGAGCCATCCCGCACCGACCGCACCCGCGGACCCGCCGCCGCGGCCGCCGCCGATGCGGTTCAATGGAGGCCATGAGCAGTGACGCCACCTCCTCCGACAGCTCCCTCGACCCCCACAACGACGCGGCCGCCGCCCAGGCCGACGACGGCTCGACCGGCCAGATGGTCGAGAACGTGGAGTCGACCGCCGCCGAGATCGACGCCGACGGCGCCTCCCGCGGCACCCTCCGCGACGTCGCGAACTCGCTGGGGATCTCCAGCGCGGTCGCGCTGCGCGCCCTGCGCGGCGCCGACGAGATCAAGCCCCGGATGGTGGAGCGCGTGCGCGAGGCCGCCGAGCGCCTCAACTTCCCGCTCGAGGAGCTCAGCGAGGAGACGGAGCACCGCGGCGTCGTCGCCGTGCTCGTGAACACCATGCGCAACACCTGGATCTCCGACCTCGTCCGCTCGATCCGCATCGAGCTCGCCGCCACCGGCCGCACCGCCGTCGTCGTGCCCACCCGTCGGCGTCTGCCGGAGTACCCGGTCGCCGTGGACACCGACGCGATCGAGAACCTCGTCCACCTCGGCGTGGACGGCTTCCTGATGGTCTCCGACCTCGCCGACATGGACGAGGTCCTCGAGGCCACCGGCAACCGCCCCCTGGTCGGGATCGGCTGCTCGAAGGAGCTCGTCGGCCGGATCGACACGGTCCGCATCGACGACGAGGTCGGGCAGGGCCTCCTGGTCGACCACCTGGTGAGCCTCGGCCACCGCGAGATCGCTCACGTCGGCGGGGTCGGCGCGGCCGTCGCGCGCGAGCGCGCCGACGCCTTCCGCGCCGCGATGGCGCGCCACGGCCTGGCGGACTCCGCCCGGGTCGAGCCGGGCGACTTCACCGAGCAGGTCGGCCAGACCGCCGGGTCGATGCTGCTGCGCGGGAGCCAGGTCCCCACCGCGGTCACCTGCGCCAACGACGTCACCGCCGTCGGCGTGCTCTCCGCGGCCCGCGAGGCCGGCTATGACGTGCCGGAGGCCTTCGCGGTCGCCGGCTACGGCAACACCTCGCTCGCCTCCTCCGGCGTCGCGGAGCTGACCAGCGTGGACCCGAACTCGGAGCGGCTCGGCGCCCTGGCGGCCCAGATGCTGGTGGACCGTGTCTCCGGCCACGAGGGACCCTTCCGGGACGTCGCGGTCGCCCCCTCCCTGGTGGCACGCCGCACCACCGCCGCCGGCCCCCGCCCCGAGACCACCCGCCGCAAGCGGATCTCCGTGGACTGAGCCCTCGGCCCGCTCCCTCGATCCGGCACGATCCGACACAGAAACGCCCGCACCCTGCGATAGGCTCCGATCATGATCAACACCACGAACGACCCGAGCACGCCGCCCACCCAGCGGTCCATCGGCGAGCTCGTCCAGTCCATCCGCGATGAGCTCCTGGGCGTCGTCCATCACGAGATCGACATCGCCAAGAAGGAGATCACCGCCCTCGGCATCAAGATCGGCATCATCGCCGCAATGGCCGCCGTGCTGCTGTTCCTCCTCCTGTCAGCCTGGGTCATGCTGCTGTTCGCGGCCGCGACCGGCCTGCAGGCGCTCGGGCTGCCGGCCTGGGGCTCGTTCCTCATCGTCGCCGGGGTGTTCATCCTCCTCGGTGCGATCGCCGGGCTCGTCGCCTTCCTGGTCTCCAAGAAGCTGAAGGCCCCCGAGACCACGATCGAGACCGCCCAGTCCGCGGTCCAGGCCGTCCAGGGCAAGCGCCGCAGCAACGCCGTCTCCTACGACGACACCTTCGAGGAGCTCTACGGCAAGCAGGTCAGCGCCCGCACCGAGTGACCGCCCGGGGACCGATCGGCCAGGCCGCGCGCCGGTCGAACCGGCTGAGCGGAGACGGCCCCACCAGGCAGTACCCTGGAGACGTGACTCTCCACCTGCACGACACCGCCACCCGCACCACTGCACCGTTCACCCCGGTGCGCGAGGGGGCGGTGTCGCTGTACGTCTGCGGTCCCACCACGCAGGGCGCGCCCCACCTCGGGCACCTGCGCACCTTCCTCTCCTTCGACGTGCTGGTGCGCTGGCTCGAGCGCAGCGGCTACGAGGTCGCGCACGTCCGCAACGTCACCGACATCGACGACAAGATCCTCGTGAAGTCCGCCGAGGCGGGCGCCGAGTGGTTCGCCTGGTCGCTGCGCTTCGAGCGCGAGTTCCAGGACGTGCTGGACCGGATCGGGAACCGCCGCCCCACCTACGAGCCGCGCGCCACCGGGCACGTGCCCGAGATGATCGAGCTCATGCAGCGCCTGATCGAGCGCGGCCACGCCTACGCCGACGGCGCCGGCTCGGTCTACTTCGACGTCGCCTCCCTGCCCGCCTACGGCGCGCTGACCCGCCAGTCCCTCGAGGACATGCAGGACGCGGGCGAGGAGATGGAGCCCGGCAAGCGCGACCGCCGCGACTTCGCCCTGTGGAAGGCGGCGAAGGCGACCGAGCCGGAGACCGCCTCCTGGAACACGCCCTTCGGCCGCGGCCGCCCGGGCTGGCACCTCGAGTGCTCCGCCATGAGCCGCAAGTACCTCGGCGAGACCTTCGACATCCACGCCGGTGGGCTCGACCTGCGCTTCCCGCACCACGAGAACGAGCAGGCGCAGTCCCACGCCGCCGGCTACGGCTTCGCCCAACGCTGGATGCACTCCGGCATGGTCACGGTCGACGGGCTGAAGATGGGCAAGAGCCTGGACAACTTCGTCACCGCCGCCGATGCGCTCGGCGAGCACCCCGCCGCGGCGGTGCGCCTCGCCCTCGTCGGCGGCCACTACCGCGCGACGATCGAGTACAACACCACCGCGATGCGGGAGGCGGAGACGGTGTGGGAGCGGTTCTCCGCGACCGCGCGCCGCGCCGCCGAGCAGCTCGAGGGGGCCCCGATCGCCGCGGCCGACGCCGAGCTGCGCGCCGTGGAGCTGCCCGAGGAGTTCGTCGCGGCGATGGACGACGACCTCTCCGTCCCCGAGGCGCTCGCGGTGATCCACCGCGAGCAGGCGGCGCTGAACACGCTCCTGGCCGCGCGGGGCGGGACGGACGGCGCCCAGGTCGCCGAGGGCCTCGGCCGTCTGCGGGCCATGCTCGACGTGCTGGGGCTGGACCCGCTGGGGGAGCAGTGGGGCGGGGAGGCAGGCGCCTCCGGGGCGGAGCACGCGGCGCTCGACGCGCTGATCTCCGCGCAGCTCGCCGCCCGCGAGGCGGCGCGCGCCGAGAAGGACTGGGCCCGGGCCGACGCGCTGCGTGATGCGCTGACCGCCGCCGGGATCCGCATCGAGGACGGCCAGGGCGGCGCCCGCTGGACCCTCGAGACCCGAGACTGAGCAGGACTGAGGAGACGATCCATGGCAGGCAACAGCTCGCGCCGCGGCGCGGTGCGCAAGGGCAAGAAGGGCGCGACCGTCGGCTCCGGCGGTGTGCGTCGACGGGGTTTGGAGGGCAAGGGCCCCACCCCGAAGGCCGAGGAGCGCCCGAACCACAAGAAGTACTCCGGCGGCTCGGGTTCCGGCGCCACGGGACGACGCGGCGGGCCCAAGGCCAAGGGCAAGGCGCCCGGCAGCGACCAGGTCGCCGGGCGGAATGCGGTGCTGGAGGCGCTGCGGGAGGAGATCCCCGCCACTCAGCTGACCCTGATGGTGCGGATCGACGCCGACGAGCGGGTGCGGGAGATCATGCGCCTGGCCGCGGCGCGGGCGCTGCCGGTCGTCGAGGTGACCCGCACCGACCTCGATCGCATGACCGACCACTCGGTGCACCAGGGCGTGGCGCTGATGATCCCGCCCTACGAGTACGCCGAGGTCGACGAGCTGCTCGAGATCGCCGCGGACCGCTTCGAGCCGCCGCTGCTGGTCGCGCTCGACGGCATCACCGACCCCCGCAACCTCGGCGCGATCCTCCGCTCGGCCGACGCCTTCGGCGCGCACGGCGTGATCCTGCCGGAGCGGCGCAGCGTGTCGATGACCGCGAGTGTGTGGAAGGTCGCCGCGGGCGCCGCCGGCCGCGTCCGCGTCGCCCAGGTCACGAACCTCAACCGTACCCTCGCCGCGCTCAAGGAGCAGGACGTGTTCGTGCTCGGCCTCGACGCGGACGGCGACGTCACCTCGCGCGAGCTCGAGCTCGGCACCCAGCCGGCGGTGCTCGTCGTCGGCGCCGAGGGCAAGGGCCTCTCCCGCCTCGCGCGGGAGACCAGCGACCAGGTGGTCTCGATCCCGATGGCGGGGCGCTCCGAGTCGCTGAACGCCTCGGTCGCCGCCGCGATCGCGCTCTACGAGATCTCCGGGGTCCGAGACCAGCACGGCCTGGCCTGACCCTTCCGGACTGGCCTTACCCTTCCGGCTCGGCCTGCCGCGAGAGCCGGGTCTCGGCCCGAGAGCCCCGGCCCGCGCGCCTCAGTGCGCGGCGTCGGGCTCCCTGCCCCGCACCGAGCGGACCGGGATCAGCACGTGGGGCAGCACCAGCTGAATGACGGGGCCGAGCGCGATCGCGTAGACGACGGTGCCGAGCCCGAGCGGTCCGCCCAGCAGCCATCCGGTCACCAGCACGATCACCTCGAGCACGATCCGCACCGGCCCGACGGGCCGGGAGAGCACCCGGCTGAGCGCCGTCATCAGCCCGTCGCGGGCGCCCGCACCGAGCTGCGCGCCGATGTAGACGGCGCCGCTGATCCCGTTGACCACCACGCCGAGCAGCATGAGGGCGATCGCGACGGGCAGCGAGCTCGCCTCCGGCAGGATCAGCATCCCGAGGTCGATGCTGACCCCCACCCAGATCGCGTTCGCGACCGTGCCGATCCCGAGCCGCTCGCGCAGCGGGATCCACAGCAGGAGCAGCACGAAGCTCACCGCGATGCTCATCGACCCCACGGTCGCGCCGAGCCGCTCGGCGAGCGCCGCGTGGAAGACGTCCCAGGGCGCGCCGCCCAGCCCCGAGCGCAGCAGCATCGCCAGAGACAGCCCGAAGCCGGTCAGCCCGATCATCATCTGGACGAGCCGGCGCCCCAGCCGGTCCACGCCCAGCTGATCGCGCAGGGACAGGTTGTCGAGCCGGGGATGCCGGCGCCGCTCCGACGCAGCCACGTCTCGTCTCGGTCTCCTCGCGGCCCGCTCAGGCCTCGACGATCGGCAGGGCCGAGGTCTCGGTGGTCACCAGCGACTTCTCGTCGGGCCGGTGGATGAGCTCGTTGAGGATGTAGTGCCGCACGGTGTCGTCGAGGCTCACGTCGACTCCGGCCTGCTCGGAGAGGAACCACTTGTGCTCGAGCACCTCGTGGAAGAACTCCGGCGGCTCGAGCTTCGAGCGCATCGACCGGGGGATCGCCCGGACCACGGGCTCGTACTGATCCTTGAGCCACTCGTGGGCGACGAACTCCTCCTCCTCGGCCTGCTGCTCCGTGTCCGCGCGGAACTGGTCGAGATCGTTCAGGAGTCGACGTGCCTGGTTCTCCTGGGCGTCGATGCCGGTCAGGCGCATCAGGCGCCTCGAGTGGTGGCCGGCGTCGACGACCTTCGGGCGGATCGAGAGGGTCGTGCCGTCGAGGTCGGTGGTGATCTCGAGCTCGCCCACGTCGAAGCCGAGCTTGTTCAGCCGCTCGATCCGGGCGGAGACGCGCCAGCGCTCGTCGGCGGAGAAGCGCTCCGAGGAGGTCAGCGTCTCCCACAGCTCCTCGTAGCGGGCCACGAGGTCGTCGCCGATCTCGACAGGGTCGACCTCGGGGTCGATCATGTCGCCGGCCTGCAGGTCCATCAGCTCGCCGATGATGTTGGTGCGGGCCAGGTCGAGGTCGTAGTGGCGCTGCCCGGTCGTGAGCGTCTCGTGCAGGGAACCGGTCTCGACATCGACGATGTAGGCGGCGAAGGCGCCCGCGTCACGGCGGAACAGAGTGTTCGACAGCGACACATCGCCCCAGTAGAAGCCCTCCAGATGCAGCCGCACCAGCAGCACGGCGAGCGCGTCGAGCAGGCGCTGGGCGGTGTCCTGGCGCGAGACCTGGCTGAACACTGCCCGGTAGGGGAGGGAGAACTGCAGATGGCGGGTGATCAGCACGGCGTCCAGCGCCTCGCCGGAGGGGCCCGTGCGACCGGAGACCACGGCGAAGGGCTCGACCGAGGGGATGCCGATCCGGCCGAGCACCTTGAGCGTGTCGTACTCGCGCTGGGCGAGGTGGTGGTTGATCTCCTTGAGCGCGAGCACCCGCCCCGAGACCCGGACGAAGCGGACCACATGGCGGGAGATGCCGCGGGGGAGCGCGGCCAGGATCTCGTCGGGCCACTGCTCCAGCGGCGTCTCCCAGGGCAGATCCAGCAGTGCAGGGTCTGCACGGGACGCGGTGATCTCCAGGGGTGCCATGGGTCCATTCTCTCCCGAGCGCGAGGGCCAGGCCCATACGCTTCCACAAATCACGTCGGACCGACGGGAAGATCACGGCTCGGGACTTCGTGTCGTCGCGGCCCCGAGGTCGCCGGGAACCGTCCTGGGGCCGACCGGGGCGGCGGCGCCGAGCCCGCCGGGGACGGACGACGAGCCCGCCGTGGACGGATGACGGAGCCGCCCGGGACGGACGACGGGCGCCCGGCCGGAGCCGGACGCCCGTCGCGCGGAGCGGGGGTGCTCAGTCGCCGAGGCGCTTGCCCGACTTCGCGTCGAAGAGGTGCAGGTGGCCCTCCTTGGGACGGAAGTAGACGGTCTCGCCCTTGACCGGGGGACGGCGGCCGTCGACGCGCGCGATGAACGGCTTGGCGGTCTCGTCGCTGCCGGCGCGGCGGCCGTAGATGAACGCGTCCGCGCCGAGCTCCTCGACCACGTCGATCTCGACCGCGATGCCCTGCTCGTCGCCGACGAGCTCGAGGTCCTCGGGGCGCACGCCCACGGTGACGGTGGACTGGTCGGTGTCCGAGAGGGTCGCACGGTCCACCGGCAGCACGGCGCCGCCGAACTGGACGCCCTGGTCGGTGAGCTTCTCCTCGAGCAGGTTCATGGCGGGGGAGCCGATGAAGCCGGCCACGAACACGTTGTTCGGGTGGTCGTACATGCGGCGCGGGGAGTCGATCTGCTGGAGCACGCCGCGGTCGAGGACGGCCACGCGGTCGCCCATCGTCATCGCCTCGGTCTGGTCGTGGGTGACGTACACGGTGGTGACGCCGAGACGACGCTGCAGCGAGGCGATCTGGGTGCGGGTCGAGACGCGCAGCTTCGCATCGAGGTTCGACAGCGGCTCGTCCATCAGGAACACCTGCGGGGAGCGCACGATCGCACGGCCCATGGCCACACGCTGGCGCTGACCGCCGGAGAGCGCCTTCGGCTTGCGGTCGAGGTACTCGGTGAGGTCCAGGATCGCCGCGGCGTCCTCGACGCGCTTGCGGATCTCCGCCTTCGGGGTGCCGGCGATCTTCAGGGCGAAGCCCATGTTGTCGGCGACCGTCATGTGCGGGTACAGCGCGTAGTTCTGGAACACCATGGCGATGTCGCGGTCCTTCGGCGGGACGTCGGTGACGTCACGATCGCCGATGAGGATGCGGCCCGCGTCGATCTCCTCGAGACCGGCGAGCATGCGCAGGGAGGTCGATTTGCCGCAGCCCGAGGGGCCGACGAGGACGAGGAACTCGCCGTCGCCGATCTCGATGTTGAGGTTGTCGACCGCGGGGCGCTCCTGGCCCGGGTAGACCCGGGAGGCGTTGTCGAACGTGACTGTTGCCATGGTGTTTCTCCTTCACCGGCAGGTACGTGCCGGACGATCCGTTGTGAAGTGACTGTGACACCGGTTCGGGGAGCTCCTCGGGGGTGCTCCGTCGCACCGGCACGGCAGAGTGTATCCCACGTCTCACCTTCCCGGTCCGCCCTGCCGCCGGCGGCGCGCCGCCTACCCGGCCGCGCCTCGACGGGACCGTCCCTCCGCCGCGTCCGCTCCTCGGCAGGACCCGGCCCGGTGCGCTCCCGTGCACAGCGCCGGGCACGGGATACTGGGGCGGTGGACACTGCTGAGCTGACCCGGAAGATCCTGGACCGGCGCCCCCGCGAGGGCGCCCCGCTGCGCATCGTGCAGGCAGGGCATCCCGCCCTCCGCCGCACCGCCGTCGCCGCCCGCGACCGCCTCGAGCCCGCGCTCCTGGCGGAGCTCGCGGACGCCATGACCGTGACGATGAGGGACGCTCCCGGCGTCGGTCTCGCCGCCCCGCAGATCGGGCTGCCGCTGAGCTTCTACGTCGTCGAGGACCCCTTCGCCGCCGAGGAGGGGGAGGACCCCGAGGACGCGCTGCTCGAGCGCCGCCCGCTCGCGCTGCGCGCCCTGCTGGACCCCGTCGTCGATCCCGTAGGGGACGAGACCGTCTTCGCCTTCGAGGGCTGCCTCTCGGTCGACGGCTGGCAGTCGATCGTGCCCCGCTCGCGCCGGGTGCGCCTGCGCGCCCACGAGCTGCTGCCCGGCGGCTCCCTGCGCGAGATCGACGAGGAGCACGTGGGCTGGACCGCGCGGATCCTCCAGCACGAGACGGACCACCTGGGCGGGACCCTCTGCCACGACCGGATGGTGGCGCGCTCCTTCGTGGAGGCCGGCTACGTCCACCACTACGCCGACCTCGGCGAGGCCGTGCGCCGCCTGGGCCTGAGCGGCGACATCACCGAGCTCGGCGAGGGAGAGGTCGTGCTGCGCCGCTGAGGCGCCGCGCCGCCCCGTCCGCGCCGCCCCTTCCGCACTGCCCGGTCCGCGCCGGGGGTGTCCGGCGCTCGCGGTGTCGCCCCGTCCCCGTCGGGCGGGGAGCCGATCGGGGGCCGGGCGCCCGCCGTGCGCACCCGCCGTCCAGGAGTGCGGACCCGTGCGCGATACCGTTGCCCTGTTCAGGACCCCGACGAATGGAGGCCCAGGTGGCCACGAACTCCCCGCAGCCCGTCCCGCGCGACCACGGCGCCGCCGCGACGCGACCCGACGACCTCCCCCTCGAGGAGGGCACCCTCGACGAGCAGCTCGACGAGCGCTGGCTCTCGCTGATCGACGCCGCGCTCAAGGTCCAGGCGCCGCTGGCCCGCACCTACGTCGAGCACCTGCGCGCCAAGCACCCGGAGGCGAGCGACCGTCAGCTGCTGGAGAAGGTCACCACGCGCTTCACCGCGCTGACCACCGCGACCGGCGCCGGCATCGGCGGCGTCGCGGCACTGCCGGGCCTCGGCACCGCCGCCGCGATCGGCCTCACCGTGGGGGAGGGCCTCTCCTTCGCGGAGTCCTGCGCCTTCCTCACCCTCGCCGCCGCCGACATCCATGGCGTCGACATGACCGACCGCGAGACCCGACGCCTCGTGCTGCTGGGCGTGCTCGGCGGCGAGCGCGGCGCCGAGATCATCGGCAAGGCGCTCGGCCGGCAGGGCCTGCGCTGGAACTCCGTCCTCGGCGGCGGGGGCCTCCTGCCCGGCTTCGTCACCAAGCAGGTCAACAAATACGTGCGGCGCCGGGTCGTGGCCCGCACCGGCGGGCTGTGGTTCGCACGCCTGGTGCCCTTCGGGATCGGCGCGGTCCTCGGCGGCCTCGGCGCCCGCGTCGTGGCCCGTTCCGTGGTCGAGGCGATGCACGAGATCTTCGGCCAGGGGACGCAGGGCCCGGAGGGCGAGCTCACCCGGCGCTGAGCGGGAGGCCCGGGCGACGCGCCCGCAGTCCCGCCCGCGCAGGACGACGGGGCCGGTCCCTCAGGACCGGCCCCGTCGTCATGCGTCCTGCGCGGACGGACCGCGCTCAGACCTCCTGTGTGAACTCGTTGGCGTGCTCGGTGCCGACCGCACGCTGGTAGGAGCGGCGGATCTCCGCCTCCGCGTCGCTGCGACCCTCCCAGTGCGCGCCCTCGACGCTCTTGCCCGGCTCGAGATCCTTGTAGACCTCGAAGAAGTGCTGGATCTCCAGACGGTGGAACTCCGAGACGTCGGTCAGCTCCTGGCGGCGCACCTGACGGCGATCGCCCACGGGCACCGCGACGATCTTGTCGTCGCCGCCGGCCTCGTCGCGCATGCGGAACATGCCCAGCGCGCGGCAGCGGATCAGGCAGCCCGGGAAGGTCGGCTCCTCGAGCAGGACCAGGCAGTCCAGCGGGTCGCCGTCCTCGCCGAGGGTCCCCTCGATGAAGCCGTAGTCGTCCGGATAGCGCGTCGCGGTGAAGAGCATCCGGTCCAGGCGGATCCGCCCGTTGTGGTGGTCCACCTCGTACTTGTTCCGGTTCCCGCGAGGGATCTCGATGGTCACGTCGAATTCCACGACAGCCGCTCCATTGCTCCGGCCCCGTGGGCCACTTCATTGCTCCGGCCCCAGGGGCCGCTTCCGATGACCGGGACACCATATCGTGGTGGCATGGCCCTTCGAGCAACCGAGCGCATGTGGCGCACCGTCGCCGTCGTGATGTGCGCGGCACTGCCCGTGAGCTTCTACGTCCTCGGCGACCTGATGGACGCCTTCCCCGGGTTTCTCACCGTGCGCAGCGCCGAGGGGGACCCCGGCTCCGGCCCCCGCGCCGTCGCGGAGGACTGGGAGCGGGTCGATCCGGTCGAGGCCGTGGCGCCCGTCGGCTCCTCGCCCTCCCCGGTCGATCCCACCGACCTGCAGCAGCGCATGGCCGCGAAGGCCGAGCTGCCCGTCGTGGGCGGGGGCCTGGCCTTCAGCGTCGTCGGGGCCGAGGACGGCCAGGTGCTCGCCGAGCGGGACTCGTCCAGCGCCCTCGTGCCCGCCTCGACCCTCAAGCTGCTCACCGCCGCGGCCGTGCTGCGGCAGTACACGGGGGATGAGGTGCTGGTCACCCGCGCGACCGTCCAGGACGGCGTGGTGACCCTGGCGGGAGAGGGTGACATGACCCTCACCGAGGAGGATCTGCGCGAGCTCGCCGCGCAGACGGCGGCGCTGGCGGCCGAGCAGGGGACCACCGCCGTCTCCCTCGCCCTGGACGACTCGTATCTCGTGGGCGGGGCGAACCCGGCCTGGGGGGACAACGGCACGGCGGGCGGCTGGGTCACGCCCACCGCCTCCCTCGCGCTCGAGGAGGGATGGCTCGACGGGGAGCAGTACGGCCCGAAGTCCGCCGATCCCGCCGGCGACGCGGCCCGGCGCTTCGCCGAGCTGCTCGGCGAGGAGGGCCTCGAGGTGACCGGCGGGATCACCGCGGCCGCCGCCCCGGAGGGCGCGCCCGCCGCGGAGATCTCCTCCGAGCCGCTCTCGGAGATCGTGCGCCACACCCTGCTCATCTCCGACAACACCACCGCCGAGCTCCTCGCGCACCTGGTGGCGCTCTCCCGCGGCGAGGAGGCCACGCCCGCCGGCGCCGCCGCCGCCGTCGAGGCGGAGATCCGCGAGCTCGGCGCCGAGATGGGGCTGCCCGAGGAGGACCTCGCCGGGCTCGACCTCCACGACGGCTCCGGCCTCTCGCGAGAGAACCGGGTCCCGCCGGCGCTGCTCGCCGCGGTGCTCGCCCAGGTCGCCTCCGGCGAGGTGCCCGCCCTCGAGCAGATCCTCTACGACGTGCCCGTCGCGGCGCTCTCGGGCACGCTCGCGGACCGCTTCGGCCACGGCGACGACACGGCCGCCGCCGGGCAGGTGCGCGGCAAGACCGGCTATCTCGGCGGTGCCGCGACCCTCGCCGGCGTGACCGTGCTCCCCGACGGTCGCACCGTCGGCTACTCGATCGTGGTCCACGGCTTCGACGGAGCCGACGCGGACGCCGCCCGCGCCGCGGTCGACGACGTCGCCGCCGAGATGGTGCAGGTCGACTGATGGCCGGCCCTCCTCCCGTGGTCGCCCGTGCCCGCCGCGCCGTGCGCGCCGCCCTCGCCGAGCGGCTCGAGCAGCTCGCCGACGACACCGGCTCCGGCCACCTCTCCCCGCGCCTGCTGGTCGGCGTCTCCGGGGGCGCCGACTCGCTCGCGCTGCTGGCGACCACCTGCTGGGTGGGGGAGCGGATGGGGCTCGCGACCGAGGCCGCGATCGTCGACCACGGGCTCCAGGACGGCTCCGCCTCCGTCGCCGCGCGCGCCGCCGCGCAGGCCGAGCGGCTGGGCGCCGAGGCGCACGTGCTCACGCCGTCCGTCGACCTCGCCGCGCCCGGCGGTCTCGAGAACGCCGCCCGCACCGCCCGACACGACGCCCTCGAGCACCTCGCCCGGGAGCGCGGTGCGCTCGCCGTGCTGCTGGGCCACACCCTCGACGACCAGGCGGAGCAGGTCCTGATGGCCCTCGCCCGCGGCGCGGGGCCCCGGGCGCTCGCCGGGATCCGCCGCAGCCGCGGCCACCTGCTGCGCCCCTTCCTCGGCACCGGCCGGGACGAGACCACGGCCCTGCGACGCGCCGACACCGAGGAGATCTGCACCCTCCACGACCTCGAGTGGTGGGAGGACCCGATGAACGCGGATCCCGAGCTGCTGCGCTCGCGGGTGCGCCACCGGGCCCTGCCGCTGCTGCGCGAGATCCTCGGGGAGCAGATCGACGAGAACCTCGCCCGCAGCGCCGACCTGGTCCGCCCTGATGTGGACCATCTCGACGAGGAGGCGCGGGCGCTGCTGCCCGCCCTGCGCCGCGACGCCGGGGAGCTCGCCGAGGAGGGCGACCTGCTGCACCTCGACGTCCACGCCCTCGCCGCCGTCCCCGCCCCCGTGCGCACCCGCGTGCTGCGCGACGCCTCCCGTTCCGCTCAGCGCGCAATCGATGCAGGTGACGCAGGTGGATCCACGAAATCGCTGCTGCGCAGGCAGGTGCTCGCGCTGGATGCGCTGGTCGTCTCATGGCACGGTCAGGCAGCGGTGCCCGTTCCGGGTAGGATCGAGGTCGCTCGCCGTGACGGCCTGTTGGTGTGGCGCCGTCCCGCTCCGTGAGCCGCGGCGGACGCACCCACCACATCACCTGGAGGAGATCCGCGTGCCCCAGACGCACCCCCACCCCGATGTCGACCGCGTGCTGCTGGAAGAACAGCAGATCCGTGACCGGCTCGCCGAGATCGGCGCGCAGATCGCCGCGGACTACGCCGAGGAGCCCCCGATCCTGGTGGGCGTCCTCAAGGGGGCGGTGATGGTGATGGCGGACCTCGCCCGTTCCATCGACCTCAAGGTCGAGATGGACTGGATGGCGGTCTCCTCCTACGGCTCGGGCACGAAGTCCTCGGGCGTGGTGCGGATCCTCAAGGACCTCTCCGGCGACATCACCGGGCGCAACGTCCTGATCGTCGAGGACATCATCGACTCGGGCCTGACCCTGAAGTGGCTGCTGGCCAACCTCCGCTCCCGCGGGCCGAAGTCCGTGGAGATCGCGACGCTGCTGCGCAAGCCCGAGGCCGCGCGCGTCGAGATCGACGTGAAGTACGTCGGCTTCGACATCCCCAACGAGTTCGTCATCGGGTACGGGCTCGACCATGCGGAGAACTACCGCAACCTTCCCTACGTGGGCGTCCTCGCACGCTCGGTCTACGAGGACTGAACCGGTGGCAGATTCCCCCAAGAGCACGGGCCGCGGCTCGGGCGGCAGGAAGCGCCGCCCCTTCACCTCCGTCGCCCTCTGGATCGTCGTCGCGCTGCTGCTGGGCATGGCGCTGTTCTCCCTGCTGGGCCGTGACGGCTACCAGCAGATCGACACCGAGCAGGGCCTCGAGCTGCTGCAGGGCGACACCGTCGAGCAGGCGAAGATCATCGGCGGCAACCAGCAGCGCGTCGACCTGGTCCTGACCGAGGACTTCACCGACGGCGAGGAGAACAAGGGCACCCGGGTGCGCTTCGCCTACGTCGACGCGCGCGGCGAGTCGATCGTCTCCGCAGTCGAGGAGGCCGCCCCCTCAGGCGGCTACACCGACGAGATCGCCACCAGCTCGTGGTGGTCCACTCTGCTGCTGTCCTTCCTGCCGCTGCTGATCTTCATCGGCCTGTTCTGGTTCCTCATCATGAACGCCCAGGGCGGCGGCCGGGCGATGCAGTTCGGCAAGTCCAAGGCGAAGCTGTTCAACAAGGAGGCCCCGAAGGTCACCTTCGCCGACGTCGCCGGCGCCGAGGAGGCCGTCGAGGAGCTCGACGAGATCAAGCAGTTCCTCGTGGACCCGGGCCGCTACCAGGCCGTCGGCGCGAAGATCCCCAAGGGCGTGCTGCTCTACGGCCCGCCCGGCACCGGCAAGACGCTGCTGGCCAAGGCCGTCGCCGGCGAGGCGAACGTGCCCTTCTACTCGATCTCCGGCTCGGACTTCGTGGAGATGTTCGTGGGCGTCGGCGCGAGCCGCGTGCGCGACCTGTTCAACACCGCGAAGGAGAACTCCCCGGCGATCATCTTCATCGACGAGATCGACGCCGTCGGCCGCCACCGCGGCGCCGGCATGGGCGGCGGCCACGACGAGCGCGAGCAGACGCTGAACCAGATGCTCGTGGAGATGGACGGGTTCGACGAGAACCAGAACGTCATCCTCATCGCCGCCACCAACCGCGTGGACATCCTCGACCCGGCGCTGCTGCGCCCGGGCCGCTTCGATCGCCAGATCGCGGTGACCGCCCCGGACCTCAAGGGCCGCCTGCACATCCTCGGCGTGCACGCCAAGGGCAAGCCGCTGGCCCACGACGTGGACCTCGAGGCCGTCGCCAAGCGCACCATCGGCATGTCCGGTGCGGACCTCGCCAACGTGCTCAACGAGGCGGCGCTGCTCACCGCCCGCTCTGGCAACCAGATCATCGACAACCGCGCCCTGGACGAGGCGATCGACCGCGTCTCCATGGGCCCGCAGCGGTACTCCAAGGTGATGACCGAGCGCGAGCGCCAGATGACCGCGTACCACGAGGGCGGCCACGCCCTGGTCGCCGCGGCGATGAACAACTCGGCCCCGGTCACCAAGGTGACGATCCTGCCGCGCGGCCAGGCCGGCGGCTACACGATGGTGGTCCCCACGCAGGACCGCAACTACCAGTCCCGCAACGAGCTGCTGGACCGCCTCGCCTACGCGATGGGCGGCTACGCGGTGGAGGAGTCGATCTTCCACGACGTCACCACCGGCCCCAGCTCCGACCTCCAGAACGCCACCAAGATCGCCCGCACCATGGTCATGCAGCTGGGCATGAGCGCGGCCGTGGGCCAGGTCGCCCTCTCCGGCGACCAGGACGAGGTGTTCGTGGGCATGCAGCAGGGGCAGGGCCCCCGCTTCTCCGGCGAGACCGCGAGCATCGTGGACCAGGAGGTGCGCAAGCTCCTGGACAACGCCCTGGACGAGGCCTGGTCCGTGATCGTGCAGAACCGTCACGTGCTGGACCGCCTGGTCGAGGAGCTGCTGGAGAAGGAGACGCTGAACGAGCACGAGCTCGCCGCGATCTTCGCGGACGTCACCAAGCTGCCGCCGCGCGAGGTGTGGGTCTCCAGCGAGGAGCGGCCCTCCCTGGAGGCGCCATCGGTCGGCTCGACCACCACCGGCACCGGCACCGAGGAGCACGACGCGGGCGAGCCGCTGCAGCCCGGCGCCCCCGAGCTGCCCCATCCGGGCGGCGACGGCCCCGGCATCCCCGGCGCCCCGCACGGCGGTGCCCCCGGCGGCTCCGGCCAGCCCGGTCCCGGCCAGGGCTACGGCTACGGCGACCACGACGAGACGGAGCGCTGAGATGGCGGTGGACCGGCCCCGGGTCGAGGCGGCCGTGAGGGAGCTCCTCGCCGGGATCGGCGAGGACCCGGGCCGCGACGGCCTCCTGGACACCCCCGCGCGGGTGGCGCGGATGTACGCCGAGGTCTTCGAGGGGCTGGACCAGGACGCGCACGAGCCGCTGTCGACGACCTTCGACATCGAGCACCAGGAGCTGGTGCTCGTGCGCGACATCGCCTTCCACTCGATGTGCGAGCACCATCTGCTGCCCTTCCACGGGATGGCGCACGTGGGGTACATCCCCGGCGGCGGCGCCGTCACGGGGCTGAGCAAGCTCGCCCGCCTGGTCCACGTCTACGCCCGACGCCCGCAGGTGCAGGAGCGGCTCACCTTCCAGATCGCCGATGCGCTGATGGACGAGCTCGGCGCCGCCGGCGCCATCGTCGTGATCGAGGCGGAGCACATGTGCATGTCGATGCGCGGCGTGCGCGCGGCCGGGGCCCGCACCATCACCAGTGCCGTGCGCGGCATGCTCCGGGACAACCCGAGCACCCGCGGCGAGGCCATGGCCCTGATCAACGGACGGTGAGGTCGTGACCATCCCCGTGCGCCGACCCGAGGGACTGCCGGACCGCCTCGGCGGGGACGACACCCTCGTCATGGGGGTCCTGAACGTCACCCCCGACTCCTTCTCCGACGGCGGGGAGCACGACAGCGCCCCCGACGCGATCGCCCACGGCCGCCGCCTGGTCGCCGAGGGCGCCGCGATCATCGACATCGGCGGGGAGTCCACCCGCCCCGGGGCCCCGCGCGTCCCCGAGGAGGAGGAGCTGCGCCGGGTGATCCCCGTGGTCGAGGCCCTCGCCGCCGAGGACGTCGTGCTCAGCGTGGACACCATGCGAGCCTCCGTCGCCGGCGCGAGCATCGCGGCCGGGGCCCTCATCGTCAACGATGTCTCCGCCGGCCAGGCCGACGTGCGGATGGGCGCGCAGGTCGCCGAGCTGCGCACGCGTCTGGGCACCCCGCCGGTGTTCATCGCGATGCACTGGCGCGGCCACAGCGACGTCATGAACGACCTCGCCCGGTACGAGGACGTCGCCCACGACAGCACCGCCGAGCTCGGCGACCGCCTCAGCACGCTGCGCGAGGCCGGGATCGAGGACCGCTTCCTCGTCGCCGATCCCGGCCTCGGCTTCTCCAAGACGGGGGAGCAGAACTGGGACCTGCTGGCGGACTGGGACGCGATCGCCTCCCACGGCCTGCCCGTCCTCATCGGCGCCTCGCGCAAGCGCTTCGTCAGCGCCCTCGACGTGGACCGCGACGCGGCGACCGCCGCGATCAGCGCTTACAGCGCCGAGCACGGCGCCTGGGCGGTGCGCGTCCACGAGGTCCCCTCCAACCTCGCCGCGGTGCGGGTCGGGGACCGGCTGCGTCGGAGCAGGCGCCGATGAACCCGCACGATGGCAGCGCGCATCACGGCTCCGCGACGGCGTCGATCGGACGCCTGGACCGCATCGAGGTCACCGGCATCCGCGCCTGGGGCCATCATGGCGTCCTCGCCGCGGAGAAGGAGATCGGCCAGGAGTTCGCGGTCGACGTCGTCCTGCACCTCTCGACCGCCGCGGCCGGCCGCACCGACGTCCTCTCCCGCACCGTGAACTACGCCGAGGTCGTCACGGCCGTGCACGAGGAGATCGGCGCCGGCCCCCACGACCTCGTCGAGACCCTGGCCGAGCGGATCGCCGCGAGGATCCTTGAGGAGATCGGGCACCCGCTGGTGCGCCGCGTCGGCGTGCGTGTGCACAAGCCCGCTGCCCCGGTCGGACTGCCCGTCGGCGGGGTGGCCGTCGCGATCGAGCGCGACGCGTGCCCCGTCCCCGCCGTGCTCGCGCTCGGCAGCAACCTCGGCGACCGCGAGACGCACCTGCGCGGGGCGCTCGACGTGCTCGCCTCCCACTCGGGCACCGAGATCGCCTGGACCTCGCCCGTGCTCGAGACCGCCCCCGTCGGCGGGCCGGACGGCCAGGGCGCCTATCTCAACGCCGTGGTCGGCGTGACCACCGAGCTCGGCCCCCACGACCTCCTCGCCCTGGCCCACCGCGCCGAGCGGGACGCCGGACGGCAGCGCCTGGTGCGCTGGGGCGAGCGGACCCTCGACGTCGACGTGATCGCCTACGGCGACTGGCGCAGCGAGGACCCCGACCTTACCGTGCCCCACCCCCGCGCCCACGAGCGCGCCTTCGTGCTCGGCCCCTGGCATGCCGCGGACCCCGCCGCCGTGCTGCCCGGCCGCGGACCGGTCCAGGCGCTCCTCGCCCGCGCCGCGGACCGCGAGGACCTGCGCCCGGGCCCGGCCCTCGAGGGCTTCGACGCCCCGGCCTCTCGGACGGGGGAGGGAGCGGCGGAGTCGTGAGGCCCCTGAACATCCCGGTGCTCGTGCTGATCCTCGTGATCGGTGCGGGCTTCGGGGCCCAGATGCTCGAGACCCTCGCCGCCCGAGGCCACTCCCTCCCGGTCGCGGGCTGGCTGACGACCCTGGTGCTGCTGGCCCTGGCCGCGGTGCTGCTCGCCTACGGCCTCCCGATGCGCCGCTACCTCCAGGAGAGCGAGGAGCGTCGCGACAAGCCCTCCTACGCGCCGCGCCGGCACCAGATCGACCTGCCCACCGCCTATCGCACGGTCCTGCTGGCCCGGGCCTGCGCCTACACGGGCGCGATCATGGGCGGGATCTTCGTTGGCCAGGCGCTGTTCCTGCTGATCACCGGCACCGGTGACCTGCTCGGCGCGATCCTGCCGACCGCCGCCGCCGCGGTCTCCGGCATCGTGCTGGGTGTGCTCGGGGTGATCGTGGAGCGATGGGGAAAGCTCCCGCCCGACGGCGACGGCTCCGCCGAAGGCGCGGAAGCCGGGTCCTGACCGCTCGCTCCGAGCCCTCCGACCCCGCCGCAGGACGGGCCTGCGAGCTGCCGGTCGGCGGAGCGGGGCACGGGCGAGGACCGACCTTCGGCGGGGCGGGCAGCGCCGAGCGTCGCACAGCGCCTCCGGCCCGGGATGACACGATGTCCCCATGACCTCCTCCGCGCCCGATGCCCGCCCGCCGCTCCCCACGGCGACGCCCCACGACGCCCTGCCGCCCGAGGTCTCGGACGCCGCCGGGGCGCGACTGGGCGAACAGGGGCTGCAGCCGGTCTCGCCGAAGCTCGTCCCGGCCCGCTATCTCGCGGGGATCCCCGGCTACGTGATCGGGGTGCTGCTGACCATCGGCGCGATCGTCGCGGCGGTCCTGACCGGGTGGTGGTGGCTGGGGCTGACGGCCATCGTGCCGCTGGTGCTGGTGGTGCAGGGCCTCGCGCTCACCCCGCGACGGGTGCGGGCGATCGGCTATCGCGAGGGGGAGGAGGACCTCACCGTCGCCCTCGGGATCATGTTCCGCTCCGTGCACACGATCCCCTACGGCCGCGTGCAGTCGGTGAAGATCGACGAGGGGCCGGTGGACCGCCGCTACGGCCTCGCGAAGCTCACGCTCAGCACCGCCCATGACGGCGCCGGCGTCACCCTGCCCGGCCTGCCGAAGGACGAGGCCGAGCGCCTGCGCGCCCTGCTCACCGCGCGCGGCGTCGAGCTGATGGCGGCGCTGTGACCGCCCCCGGCCCCGATCCCGATCCCGTCCCGGGAGCGCCCCGCCACCGCACGCATCCGATCACGCCGCTGGTGACCGGCTGGAAGGTCGTCGTGGGCATCATCGCGGTGCTCACCGCCCAGAACATCGCCCAGCTGGCGAACGAGTTCACGATCCGTCGCGCGCTGATCGGACTGGGCATCCTGCTCGTCGTCGTCCTCGTGGCGATCGTCCTGTCGGCCCTCAGCTGGTGGTTCACCACCTATGCGGTGGACGAGGACGGCGTCTCCGTCCACAGCGGCATGATCAGCCGCTCCCGCGAGTACGCGCCGCGGGCACGCATCGAGTCCGTCTCGATCGAGCGCCCGCTGCTGGCCCGCCTGCTGGGACTGGCGAAGGTGCGCGTCGAGGTCGCCGGCGGCGGCGAGTCGTATCTCGACATCGAGTACGTCTCCTCCGCCCGCGCCGAGGAGCTGCGCCTGGGCATCCTCGAGGTCGCGGCCGGGACGTCGGCCGCGAGCTCCTCCGCCGTTCCCGTCGAGGGCGCTCCGGCCGACGGGACGGGCGCGGAGGCCCGCGCAGCCCTCGCCGGCGGCCCGACCGCGGGCTCCTCCGCCGCGGCGGACCATCAGGACTCCGGCGACGCCGCGCGCGAGCACGGCGGTCGTCTCGAGGAGGTCCTGTACGACGGGGTGATCGACGGCGAGCTCATCGCGAGGATCCCCACCGAGCGGCTCGTCCGCTCCCTCGTGCGGGACCTCGGATTCCTCACCGGGATCGTCATGAGCGTCGTCGGCGTGGTCGTCGCGGTGCTCCTCGCCCTGTGGCAGGAGGGCTTCTCGATCGCGATCCTGGTCGCCCTGGCACCCACCGCGATCGCGGTGCCGAAGTACGTCTTCGGCCGGATCGACTCCGGCTGGGGCTTCGTCTCCCGCTTCAGCGAGCGCGGGCTGCGGATGCGGCGGGGCCTGGCCAACACGCGCACCGACAACATCGCCGCCGGTCGCATCCAGCGCTTCGACCTGCGCCGACCCTTCCTGTGGCGCGGCCCCGGCTGGACCGCCGTCTCCGCGACCGTGGCCGGGATCGATGACGACGACGAGAACGGCGCGACCAGCGTGCTCCCGGTCGGCACCCGCGAGGAGCTGCGGCAGACCCTCGGCCGGCTCAGCGCGCCGCTGGGCACCGACGACGACCTCGCGACCCTCGAGCACCTGCTGACCGCCCGCGCCCGCGACCTGCCCGGGCTGCGCACCCCGGTGCGCTGGTACTGGATCGCCCGCCGCACCGAGGTGAGCATCCTGCTGCCGGGTGCGCTCGTGCACCGCAGCGGCCTCGTGTCCCGCAAGCTCAGCATCGTTCCCCGCGAGCGGATCCAGGAGCTGAGGCTCGAGGACGGCCCACTCGCCCGCCGTCTCGGCGTGCTGGACCTCCACGTCGAAGGGGCCGGGGACTCGCTCCTGCTGGAGAACCTGCGCCGCGATGACGCCCTCGCCGTGCACGCCGTGCTCGCCGCCGATGCCCGCACCCTGCGCCGCTACCGGGACCGGGAGAGCTGGCCCCGCCCCGCGCTCGCGCCCGTCGGCACCGCCGCGCCGGCGCCCGGCAGTGACCCCGCGAGCGCCCCCGGGAACGCCCCCGAGCAGGAGCGGCCCGCCGCATCCGCCCCCGGCCCGCGCCCCGACGGGCGGGAGACCCGATGACCCCGCCCCGCCTCGGCATCGGTGTGATCGGCGCCGGACGCGTCGGCGCCGTCCTCGGCGCCGCGCTGCGCGCCGAGGGGCACGCGCTCACCGGCGCCTACGCCGTCTCCGACGCCTCCCGTGAGCGGGCCGCCGAGCTCCTGCCCGGTGTGCCGCTGCTGGACGTCCCCGCCCTCGTCGAGCGCAGCGAGATGCTGCTCCTGGCCGTGCCCGACGACCAGCTCGGACCGCTCGCGAGCGGGATCGCCGCGACCGGCCTCGCCCCCGGCGGGCAGCTCGTCGTCCACACCTCCGGCCGCTACGGCACCGAGGTGCTCGCCCCGCTCGCCCGCGCCGGCGCCGCGACCCTCGCGATCCACCCGGCGATGACCTTCACCGGCACCCGCACGGACCTGCGCCGGCTCGTCGGATGCCCGATGGGGATCACCGCCACCGAGGAGTTCCTGCCCGTCGCCGCCGCGCTCGTGGTGGAGATGGGCGGCGAGGCCGTCGTCATCGCCGAGGGCGACCGCCCGCTCTACCACGCCTCCCTCGCCCACGCCGCGAACCATCTCGTGGTCCTCGTGGACCAGTCCCGCAGGGCGCTGGCCCGGCTCGGCATCGAGGACCCCGGCGCCTACCTCCGCCCGCTGCTCGAGGCGGCGCTCGAGGAGTCGCTGCAGCGGGGGAGCGGGGCGCTGACCGGACCGGTGGTCCGCGGGGACGCCGGCACCGTCGCCGCCCACCTCGACGCCCTCGCCGATCTCGACGCGACCGCCGCCCCGCTCGAGCCCGGCGACGTGAGCGACACCTACCGCGCCCTCGCCCTCGCGGCGCTCGCGCGTGCGAGACTCCCCGAGGGCGACCGGGAGACGATCCGGGCGCTGCTGGAGGCGGCCCCGCCCCCGGAGGAGAGCTGAGGAAGGACCCCGCCGTGCCCGAGAGCACCCCGCGCACCACGCTCGTCACCACCAAGTCCGCACTGCGCGAGCACCGCGTCGCGATGGACGGGACGGTCGCGGCGGTGCTCACCATGGGCTCCCTCCATGCCGGGCACCTGGCCCTGGTCGAGAGGGCCCGCGAGCTCGCCGAC
This sequence comes from Brachybacterium sp. SW0106-09, assembly GCF_001293905.1. Classification (NCBI taxonomy): domain Bacteria; kingdom Bacillati; phylum Actinomycetota; class Actinomycetes; order Micrococcales; family Dermabacteraceae; genus Brachybacterium; species Brachybacterium sp. SW0106-09. Next base: position 61,839 of record NZ_BCAK01000019.1, on the reverse strand, counting down.
CACGTGATCCTCACCGACTTCGTCAACCCCCTCCAGTTCGGTCCCGGGGAGGACTACGAGGCCTATCCCCGCGACCTCGAGGCGGATCTCGCCCTCGTCGACGGGCTCGTCGACCTCGTCTTCGCCCCGGGCGTGGAGGAGATGTACCCCGTCATGCCGCCGACGGTCTCGGTGAGCGCGGGACGCGCCGGCACGGTCCTCGAGGGCGCCGCCCGGCCCGGCCATTTCGACGGCGTGGTCACCGTCGTCGCGAAGCTGCTGCGCCTGACGGATCCGCACCTGAGCGTGTTCGGGCGCAAGGACGCCCAGCAGCTCGCGATCATCCAGCGCCTGGTCGCCGACCTCGACCTGCCCGTGCGGATCGAGCCCGTGGAGATCCAGCGGGAGGAGACGGGCCTCGCCCGCTCCAGCCGCAACGCCTATCTCTCCGCGGCCGGGAAGGAGCAGGCCCTGGCCCTGTCCCGCACGATCGCCGCGGCGCTCGCGGCCGCCCCCTCCCTCTCCGGCATCCAGGACGCGCTGGAGGCCGCGCGGGAGCGGGCGGAGATCGACTGGGACTACGCGCTCGCCCTGGACCCCGCGACCCTCGAGCCCGCCGGCCCCGACCACCGCGGCGAGGTGCTCGTCGTGCTCGCCGGACGCGTCGAGGGCACCCGGCTGCTGGACGCCGCTGTGGCGGTGGCGACAGCACCCTGATCCCTGAGGCCGTCACGCGCGCGGTGATGAGACAATCGCAGCCATGAGCGAGAACCCCCCTGCCTCCGAGGTGACCGACAGCTCCGACCAGATCGCGGTCCGACGGTCCAAGCGGGAGCGCCTGCTGGCGCGCGGGGAGGAGCCCTATCCCGTCTCCGTCCCCGTGACCGCCACGATCGCCGAGGTCCGCGCGGAGTACGGCCACCTCGAGGCCGGCGTGGAGACGGACGACGAGGTCGGCGTCTCCGGTCGCGTCGTCTTCCAGCGCAACACGGGCAAGCTCGCCTTCGTCACCCTCCAGGACGGCGCCGGGGAGCGTCTGCAGATCATGGCCTCGCAGGCCGTGATCGGCGAGGAGCGCCTCGCCGATCTCAAAGCCGACGTCGATCTCGGCGACCACGTCTTCTTCCACGGCCGGGTCGGTGCGTCCCGTCGCGGCGAGCTGAGCATCTTCGCCGACTCCTGGCAGATGGCCGCGAAGGCGGTGCGCCCCCTCCCGGTGCTCCACGCGGACCTCTCCGAGGAGTCGCGGGTGCGCCGCCGCTACGTCGACCTGATCGTGCGCCAGGAGGCGCGGGACGCGGTGCGCCTGCGCTCCGAGGTCATGCACTCCCTGCGCGAGTCCTTCCGCGGCCGGGAGTTCGTCGAGGTCGAGACCCCGATGCTGCAGGTGATCCCCTCGGGTGCGGCGGCACGGCCGTTCGTCACCCACATGAACGCCTTCGACCTGGACCTGTACCTGCGGATCGCGCCGGAGCTCTTCCTCAAGCGCGCCGCGGTGGGCGGGCTCGAGAAGGTCTACGAGATCAACCGCAATTTCCGGAACGAGGGCGCCGATTCCACGCATTCGCCCGAGTTCGCGATGCTCGAGTCCTACCAGGCCTACGGGGATTACGACTCGATCGGCGAGCTCACGCAGTCGCTGATCCAGGAGGCCGCCGAGGCCGCCACCGGCTCCCAGGTCGTCACCCTCGCCGACGGCACCGAATACGACTTCTCCGGGGAATGGGCGAAGATCACCGTCTACGGCTCGCTCTCCGAATCCCTCGGCGAGGAGATCACCCCCGAGACCACCCCGGCGCGCCTGCGGGAGATCGCCCGCTCGCTCGAGCTGGACCTCGACCACCCGAAGTACGGCCACGGCAAGCTCGTCGAGGAGCTCTTCGAGCATCGCGTGGGCGACCACCTGCACGAGCCGACCTTCGTGCGCGACTTCCCGGTGGAGACCAGCCCGCTGGTGCGCGCCCATCGCAGCACGCCCGGCGTGGTCGAGAAGTGGGACCTGTACGTGCGCGGCTTCGAGCTCGCCACCGGCTACTCCGAGCTGGTCGATCCCGTCATCCAGCGCGAGCGCTTCGCCCAGCAGGCGGAGCTCGCCGCCCAGGGCGACGACGAGGCGATGCGCCTGGACGAGGACTTCCTCGAGGCGATGGAGTACGCGCTGCCGCCGACGGGAGGCATGGGCATGGGCGTGGACCGCCTGCTCATGGCCCTGACGGGGCTCGGCATCCGCGAGACGATCCTGTTCCCGCTCGTGAAGCCGGGGGCCTGAGATGGACTCCGGGTTCTGGTTCGAGGCCGGTGCGCTGCTGCCCTCGATCGGCGTGGGGCTGCTGTTCTGGTTCGTGATCCGCTCGCTGCTGCGGGCCGACCGCCGCGAGCGGGAGGCCGAGCGCCAGGCGGAGCAGGAGCTGCTCGAGCGGAAGCAGCCCCGGAAAGATCCCTGAGACGGCGGCGCGAGTGACGAGGAATACCCCTTCGTCCACACGCCCCGTAATCAGATTGAAATGACCGGCCTCGTAATGGATACTGGGCGATATCGTGAACACCCCATGTGTTCATGATGAAGTCCGGAAACCACCAGCGAGGGAGAACCCCTATGGCACGGAAGACCTACGTGGAGCTCATCGATGACATCAACGGTGACAAGGCCGAGGAGACGGTGAGCTTCGCCCTGGACGGCGTCGGCTACGAGATCGACCTGACGGCCGAGAACGCGGAGAAGCTCCGCGAGGAGCTGAGCGGGTGGGTCGGCAAGGCGCGCCGCGTCGGGGGTCGTCGCACCCGCGGCACCGCCTCCGGCTCCCGTGCGAGCTCGAACGACTCCTCGCGCATCCGCGAGTGGGCGCGTGAGGCGGGCTACGAGGTCCCCGATCGCGGCCGGATCTCCGGCGCGATCCGCAAGGCGTACGAGGAGGCCCACGGGGAGTGATCCCCGCCCGGCGGCCGTGAGCCGCCGACGCCTTCGACGAGGGCCCGCGACCATGACGGTCACGGGCCCTCGTCCTGTCCTGGGCCGCGCTTCGTGCGGCGCGCCGGCGCGGCGTCCCCCGCCCGCCGTCGGGCCGGCCGCGCCGATCAGCCGGTCACCAGCCGCGGATGCTCCAGGAGGCGGCGTGCTCGTCGCCCGGGGCCAGGCGCACCACGTCGGTGCCGCTGCGGAAGGCGTCCGGCGGGCAGGTCATCGGCTCGACCGCGAGGCCGCGGCGGTGGTGCTCCGGCTCCGGGCGGTCCCCGGTGTGGATCTGGAGCCACGGGCACTCGGGACCGGCGGTGAGCTCCACCCCGGTGCCCCCGGGAGCGGTGACGGCGACATCCAGGCGCCCCTCCGCGTCCCGGCCGAGGTCGGTGAAGGCGTGGTCGATGAACAGGTCGCCGAGCACGCGCGGAGCGGAGAAGTCGAAGGGATCGCCGGGCGGTACCGGCGCGGTGCCGGTGGGCAGCAGCCGGTCCTCGGTCACGGTCAGCACCGTGCCCGCCGCGACCTGCAGCGACCACTCGTCCAGCGGCTCGGGGCCGGCGACGAGATAGGGATGCGGGCACACCCCGTAGGGGGCGTCGCGTCGGCCGAGATTCCGGGCGGTGACCGTGGTGGTCAGCCCGGCCTCGGCGGAGAGGGAGTACCGGACCGTGAGCAGCAGGTGGAAGGGGTAGCCGGGGGTGGGGAACAGCTCGGTGCGCAGCACCGCCTCGTCGTCGTCCACCGACGCGGGGGTGAAGGACTGGAAGGAGACGAGCCCGTGGAGGGCGTTGCCGCGCTCGGGCTCGCTGAGCGGGGTGCGCAGCTCCTCGCCGTCCCACACGTAGGTGCCGTCCCCGATCCGGTTCGGCCAGGGCGCCACGATCGCGCCCCGGTAGAACAGCATCGGCCCCTCCTCGGGGCTGCGGAGCACGAGATCCCGACCGCCGACGGTGAGGGACTCGAGCGTCGCGCCGACGGTGGAGATCTCGGCGCGGTAGTCCCCGGCGACGAGGACCAGCAGGTCGCCGCGATCGCGGGCGGCACGGCCCGCGTCCCCGGGAGCGTCTGCGGGGGCGCCGAGGTCGGCGGGCGTGAGGGGAATGGTCATCGGCTGCTCTCCTGGGAGGTGGGGGTGGTGGGGCCGCTGTCGGCCGGAGGGCGGGCGGGGGCGTCGGGGCCGGGCTCCGGTGCGGGCGCGGGCGACAGCTCGGGTGTCGGCTCGGGCTCGGGTGTCGGCGTCGGCTCGGGCTCGACGAGCACGACCTCGAGACGGCGCGGTCCGTGGACGCCCTCGACACGGTCGAGCTCGATGTCGCTGGTCGCGCTCGGCCCGGAGATCATCGTCCACGCGGCACGGGGATCCTCGGCCATGCGCTCGATGCCGCGCGGCACCCCGAGCACGACCTGCTCGGCCTCGACGACCACGACGTGCCGGTCCGGGACCAGCGAGATCGCGCGCCGGCCGCCGAGTTCGTCGCCCCGCAGCACGATCGTGCCGGTCAGCGCGATGGCGGTGTGGCAGCCGGTGAGCACGGCGTCGATCCCGTCGAGCTCGCGGGGCGAGGCGGTGCCGTCGTCGACGGTGACCGCGACGCCCGACGGCGGCCTCCACTCGGGCGGCAGACCGGCGGGGACCACCGCCGAGGCGGCGTCGCCGAGCGCCGCGGCGATCGCGGCCGACAGCTCCGACGGCGTCGTGCGGTGCACCACCGCGGTGTAGTCCTCGAGCCGCTGGACGAGCACGTCGCGCACCTTCTCCGGGGCGGTGCCGAGCTCCTGCCTGTCACCGGAGCGCTGGTAGTCGCGGGGCACGTCCTCCGCCTCCGTCACCGCATCGCGGCGCGGGGCCGCGAGCGCGGTGCGCACGCGCGCGAGGATCTCCTCCTTCGCGCTCATCCCCGGCGTGCGGGCGGGGCGGGCGTCGGTCCAGTCGTTCACGGCTGCTCCTCCCCGTCAAGGGCGCCGGCGGCCGAGGCGTCGCCGTCCGGGGCGGGCCCGTCGGCCGGCCGCGCGCGGCCGTTCTCGCCGGGACCGCCGGCCGACGGTCCCTCCGGGCCCCGAGCGACGCGCTCCTTCTCGCGCTCGGCCCACCAGGACCGGAAGGACTGCGGGGGGCTGGGCAGGTCACGGTGGTCGGTCCAGCCCGGGATGATCGGCAGCATCCCCGGCAGCCGTCCGATGTTCGCGCCGGGCAGCAGCGAGGACAGCGGCTTCGCCGAGCGGACGGCGAGGTCGTAGGCGCGAGGGGAGGACATCAGGCGGCTCGCGCCCTTCAGCGCTAGGTCCCAGCTGCCGTGGAACTCGCCGCGCGCCTCGCGGCGCCGGTCCACGTCCTTCGCACGCAGGTGCACGAGGATCTCGGGGATGTCGATCTTCACCGGGCACACGTCGTAGCAGGCGCCGCACAGGCTCGAGGCGTAAGGGAGGGTCGAGTTCGGGTTGCCGGTGCCGCTCATGCCCGTCATCTGCGGGGAGAGGATCGCGCCGATCGGGCCGGGATAGGTCGAGCCGTAGGCGTGGCCGCCCGTGCGCGCATAGACCGGGCACACGTTCAGGCAGGCCGAGCAGCGGATGCAGTGCAGGGCGCTGCGCCCCTCGGGGTCCTCCAGCACCGACGATCGCCCGTTGTCCAGCAGCACCAGATGGAACTCCTCGGGGCCGTCGCCCTCGTGCACGCCCGTGAACAGGGTGGTGTACGGGTTCATCCGCTCTCCGGTCGAGGAGCGGGGCAGCAGCTGCAGGAACACCTCGAGGTCCTGGAAGGTGGGGACGATCTTCTCGATCCCGACCACGGAGATCAGGGTCCGCGGCAGGGTCAGGCACATCCTCCCGTTGCCCTCGGACTCCACGACCACCAGCGTGCCCGTCTCGGCGACCGCGAAGTTCGCCCCGCAGATCGCGACCGAGCCGGGCATGTCCAGGAACTTCTCGCGCAGGAAGCGGCGCGCCGCCTCCGCGAGCTCGGCCGGGTCGTCGGTGATGGACGGATCGAGATCCGGCATCGCCGCCAGGAAGATCTCGCGGATCTCCGCGCGGTTGCGGTGGATCGCGGGGACCAGGATGTGGGAGGGGGTGTCGTCCGCGAGCTGGACGATGAGCTCCGCGAGATCGGACTCGATCGCCCGGATGCCCGCATGTGCGAGCGCCTCGTTCAGGCCGATCTCCTGGGTCGCCATCGACTTGACCTTCAGCACCTCCCGGGCGCCGCGCTCGAGGGCGAGGCGGGTGACGATCTCGGAGGCCTCCTCGGCATCGCGGGCCCAGTGCACGACGCCCCCGGCGGCTGTCACCGATTCCTCGAGCTGCTCGAGCAGCTCCGGGAGATGATCGGTGACCTGCCACTTCAGGGCGCTGCCGGCGCTGCGGAGCTTCTGCCAGTCGCGCACCTCGCGCACCGCCCCGGCGCGCTTGGCCTGGATCGTCGAGGTCGCGTGGCGCATGTTTGCGCGCAGGGTCGCATCGCCCAGCGCCTCCCGCGCCGCCTCCGGGAACCCGCGCTCGCCCCGCAGGGTCGAGACGGGCGAGGCGTGCTGGGGGCGGACGGTCGGCATGCCCAGCTGGACGGTGCTCATGCGACCATCTCCTCCCGCTCGTTCCTCGCAGTTCGTCGACCGGTCCAGATATTCATGACGCCCTCCCGAGGATGGTCTCCGACGGGACGAAGGGGTCCTCCTTCGTCGAGGCGAGGATCTGCGCGAGATGCACCGACCGCGGTGCCGCCCCGGTGCGGTGCAGCTTCCCGCCGATGTTCATCAGGCACGAGGCATCGCCCGCGACCACGAACTCCGCACCGGAGGCGACGACGTTCGCGGCCTTGTCGGTGACCATCGCGTCGCTGGTGGCGTCGTTCTTCACCGAGAAGGTGCCGCCGAAGCCGCAGCAGGTGTCGGACTCGGGCAGGTTCTTCACCTCGATGCCCTCGACCGCGCGCAGCAGCTTCAGCGGGCGCGGCCCCACCTTCAGGAAGCGCATCGAGTGGCAGGTGGGGTGGTAGGTGACCGAATGGGGGAAGAACGCGCCCACGTCGGTCACCTTCAGCACGTCCACCAGCAGCTCGGAGAGCTCGTAGGTCCTCGCGGCGACCGCGGCGGCGCGCTCCTCGAGCGCCGTGTCGCTCTCGTGCCGGGCGACCAGCGTGTGCTGGTCGCGGACGCAGCCGGTGCAGGAGCCCGAGGGCATCACGATCGCGTCGACCCGATCGAGCGCCGGCTCGAAGGTGTCCACGAAGGAGCGCACGATCGGCGCGGCCTCGGTGTAGTAGCCGGAGTTGGTGTGCATCTGGCCGCAGCAGGTCTGCCGCCTGTCGAACACCACCTCGTGGCCCAGCCGCTCCAAGAGGGTGACGGTGGCCCGGGCGACGTCCGGGGCCATCACGTCCACCAGACAGGTGGTCATCAGTGAGATCCGCATGAGCTCTCCTGGAGCGGCGAGGCGTCGTCGTCGACGCGCAGTGGGCGAGGCCGGGTGGCTCTCAGTGGGCGAGGTCGAGGGCGGCGGCGGTCCGCTCGAGGGTGCGGTGCGCGAGCTCCGCGTCCTCCGAGAGGTGGGTGCCCCAGCTGGGGACCATCTGCTGCAGCGCGGGTCGCCACGCCTCGATGCGCTGGGGGAACATCTTCTCGAGAATCGTGAGCATGATGCTCGTCGCGGTCGACGCGCCGGGGGAGGCGCCGAGCATGCCGCCGATCGACCCGTCGGCCGCGGTGATCAGCTGGGTGCCGAACTGCAGCACGCCGTGCTTCTTCCTGTCGGGGGCGATCACCTGGACGCGCTGCCCGGCGGTGACCTCCTCCCAGTCGGACATGTCGGCGTCCGGCATGTACTCCAGCAGGGCCTCGAAGCGCTTGTGGGTGGTCGCGGCGAGCTGCGAGCCGAGGTAGACCATGAGGTCGAGGTTCGGCGGCGCGACCGCCATCATCTGGGTGAGGTTCGAGGGCTTGATCGACTTGAAGAGGTCCGTGTAGGAGCCGGACTTGAGGAACTTCGGCGACCAGCCCGCGTACGGGCCGAACATCAGCGAGCGCTTCCCGCCGACGTGCCGGGTGTCCAGGTGCGGGACGCTCATCGGCGGGGCGCCGACGGCGGCCTTGCCGTACACCTTCGCGTCGTGCCGCGCGATGACGGCCGGGTCGGTGCAGCGCAGCCACTGGCCCGAGATCGGGAAGCCGCCGAAGCCGCGGATCTCCTCGATCCCGGACTTCTGCAGCAGCGGCAGGGCGTAGCCGCCCGCGCCGACGAACACGAACGGCGCACGCACCACGCGCAGGGAGTCTTCGGCCGTGCTGCGCACCATGACGCCCCAGTCGTTGCCCATGCGGCGCAGGTCCACGACCTCGGAGCCGGTGGCGACGGTGGTCCCGGCGCGGGAGGCGAAGTCGAGCATCTCCCGGGTCAGGGCCCCGAAGTCGACGTCGGTGCCGTCGGGCGACCAGGTCGCGGCGATGGTCTCGGTGACCGGGCGTCCCTCGGAGACCAGCGGCGCCCACTCGGCGAGCCGGGCGTGCTCGGTGGTGAACTCCATGCGGTCGAAGAGCGGGTTGGCGACGAGCGCCTCGTGGCGGCGTCGCAGGTAGTCCGCGTTCTCCATCCCGTGCACGAAGCTCATGTGCGGGACGGTGTGGATGAAGCGGGAGGGGTCGCCGATCCGGTCGTTCTCCACGAGGTGGGTCCAGAACTGGCGAGAGACCTGGAACTGCTCGTTGATCGCGATGGCCTTGGCGGGGCTGACTGAGCCGTCCACGTCCTGCGGGGTGTAGTTCAGCTCGCACAGCGCGCTGTGCCCGGTCCCGGCGTTGTTCCATGCGTCGCTGGACTCCGCGCCGAGGGAGTCCAGGCGCTCGAGGACCACGATGTCCCAGTCCGGCTCGAGCTCGGTGAGCATCGCGGCGAGGGTCGCGCTGGCGATGCCGCCGCCGATCAGCACCGCATCCGCGCGGGTCACGTCCAGGTCTGCCATGTCTCTCCGTTCGAAATGCTTCCTCGCTCCGGTGCGGGCGCCGCACGGGGCGAGGCTCGGGTGCCGCTTCGGGGGATGACGGCGTCGGCCGCGGCCACCCTCCGGGCGATCTCGCCCGTCAGACTATCGCCCTCCGCAGGGTGCGGTGGCTCCTGGGCCCGCGGTCGGCGTCGTCGTGATGGGATGGGCGCATGCCGACGATGCCGCCTCTCGCCCCGACCCCCGCCCAGCTCGCCTGGCAGCGCGACGGGCTCGGGGCCTTCTTCCACGTCGGGGTCAACACCTTCGCGGGCCGGGAGTGGAGCGACGGGAGCCTGCCGCCGGAGATCTTCGACCCCTCGGACCTCGATGCCGAGGAATGGGTTGTGCTGGCCGCGGAGCTCGGCGCGCGCTACGTGGTGCTCACCGCGAAGCACCACGACGGGTTCTGCCTGTGGCCGACGTCGACGACCGACTACTCCGTCTCCTCCTCCCCGTGGCGCGGCGGGGACGGCGACCTCGTCGCCGAGGTCGCGGCCGCCTGTCGGCGCCACGGTCTGGGGCTCGGCCTCTACCTCTCCCCGTGGGACCGCCACGCGCCCGAGTACGAGGATCCCGTCGCCTACGACGCGCTCTACCTCGCCCAGCTGCGAGAGCTGTGCACGGACTACGGCGAGCTTTACGAGCTGTGGTTCGACGGCGCCGCCGAGCCTCTGATCGCCTCGGGCGAACAGACGTCACGCCAGCGGCGAACACACGGGGAATCCCCGCCCGATCCGCGTACTCTCGATCCATCACCACCACCGAATGGGGGAGGACCATGTTCGAACGGTTCACCGACCGGGCGCGTCGCGTCGTCGTCCTGGCGCAGGACGAGGCCCGCCTGCTCAACCACAACTACATCGGCACCGAGCACATCCTGCTGGGCCTGATCCACGAGAACGAGGGCGTCGGCGCGAAGGCGCTCGAGGCCCTCGGCGTGACGCTCGACGCCGTGCGCGAGCAGGTCCGGGACATCATCGGCGAGGGCAACCAGACCCCCTCGGGCCACATCCCCTTCACCCCGCGCGCCAAGAAGGTGCTCGAGCTGAGCCTGCGCGAGGCGCTCCAGCTCGGCCACAACTACATCGGCACCGAGCACATCCTGCTCGGCCTGCTGCGCGAGGGCGAGGGCACCGCCGTCAAGGTGCTCTCCCGCCTCAAGGCCGAGCCGTCGGCCGTGCGCCAGGAGGTCATCGAGCGCCTCTCCGGCTACCAGGGCAAGGAGCCGGCCAACGCCGGCGGCCCCGCCGAGGGTCAGCCCTCGGGCTCGCTCGTGCTGGACCAGTTCGGCCGCAACCTCACCCAGGCCGCCCGCGACGGCAAGCTCGACCCGGTCATCGGGCGCGAGAGCGAGGCCGAGCGGGTCATGCAGGTGCTCAGCCGCCGCACCAAGAACAACCCCGTCCTGATCGGCGAGCCCGGCGTCGGCAAGAGCGCCGTCGTGGAGGGCCTCGCCCAGTCGATCGTCGCCGGGGACGTCCCCGAGACGCTCAAGGACAAGCAGCTCTACACCCTCGACCTCGGCTCCCTGGTCGCGGGCTCCCGCTACCGCGGCGACTTCGAGGAGCGCCTGAAGAAGGTGCTCAAGGAGATCCGCACCCGCGGCGACATCATCCTGTTCATCGACGAGATCCACACCCTGGTCGGGGCCGGTGCCGCCGAGGGCGCGATCGACGCCGCCAGCATCCTCAAGCCCATGCTGGCCCGCGGCGAGCTGCAGACCATCGGTGCGACCACCCTCGAGGAGTACCGCAAGCACATCGAGAAGGACGCCGCGCTCGAGCGCCGCTTCCAGCCGATCCAGGTCGACGAGCCCTCGGTCGCGCACACCGTCGAGATCCTCAAGGGCCTGCGCGACCGCTACGAGGCGCACCACAAGGTGACCATCACCGACTCCGCCCTCGTCGCCGCGGCGAACCTCGCCGACCGCTACGTCAACGACCGCTTCCTGCCGGACAAGGCGATCGACCTGATCGACGAGGCCGGTGCCCGGCTGCGCATCCGCCGCCTGACCGCGCCGCCGGAGCTCAAGGAGTTCGACTCCCGCATCGAGGAGGCGCGGAAGAAGAAGGAGGAGGCGATCGACGGGCAGGACTTCGAGCTCGCCGCGAACCTCCGCGACGAGGAGCAGAAGCTCAAGTCCGAGCGGGAGGAGAAGGAGAAGGCCTGGCGCCACGGCGAGTCCGACGCGGTGACCACCGTCTCCGAGGAGGTCATCGCCGAGGTCCTCGCCGCCTCCACCGGCATCCCGATCGTGAAGCTCACCGAGGAGGAGTCCTCGCGCCTGCTGAACATGGAGGACGAGCTGCACAAGCGCGTCATCGGGCAGGACGAGGCCATCAAGGCCATCTCCCGGGCGATCCGCCGCACCCGTGCGGGCCTGAAGGATCCCAAGCGCCCCGGCGGCTCGTTCATCTTCGCCGGGCCCACCGGCGTCGGCAAGACGGAGCTGGCCAAGGCCCTGGCCGAGTTCCTCTTCGGCGACGAGGAAGCGCTCATCCAGCTGGACATGTCGGAGTTCGGCGAGAAGCACACCGCCTCGCGCCTGTTCGGCTCGCCCCCCGGCTACGTCGGCTACGACGAGGGCGGCCAGCTCACCGAGAAGGTGCGCCGCAAGCCGTTCTCCGTCGTGCTGTTCGACGAGGTGGAGAAGGCCCACGTGGACATCTTCAACTCGCTGCTGCAGATCCTGGAGGACGGCCGCCTGACCGACTCGCAGGGCCGCGTGGTGGACTTCAAGAACACCATCATCATCATGACCACCAACCTCGGCACCCGGGACATCGCCAAGGGCGTCTCCATGGGCTTCACCGCGGGCGGCGACCTCTCCACCGACTACGAGCGGATGAAGTCGAAGGTCCACGAGGAGCTCAAGCAGCACTTCAAGCCCGAGTTCCTCAACCGCGTCGACGACGTGGTGGTCTTCCCGCAGCTGTCCAGGACCGAGATCATCCAGATCGTCGATCTCGAGGTCGCGAAGCTCTCGCGTCGCCTGCAGGACCGCGACATGACGCTCGAGCTCACGCAGCCAGCGAAGGATCTGCTGGCCGAGAAGGGCTACGACCCCGTGCTGGGCGCGCGGCCGCTGCGCCGCACCATCCAGCGCGACATCGAGGACTCCCTCTCCGAGCGGATCCTGTTCGGCCAGGTCCAAGTAGGCGACCAGATCGTGGTCGACGCCGAGGGTGAGGGCCTGCTGGGCGATCTCACCTTCGCCCGCCGCGGCGAGGACGGCTCCCTCGAGCCGATCTCCGATGTGGTCGACGTGGAGTCGATGACGCAGGCTCGCGCCGAGGACGTCACCCACGCGGACGGCGCGGACGGCGCCGACAGCACGCCCGACAGCGCGGAGGCCAGCACCTCCTGAGCTCGGGCCACGGCCCGGCCCCCGTCCGCGGGAGCCGGGCCGTGACCGATCCCGCCTCCGGTCGCTCGCCGGAGCGCGGAGCACTCCCGGACCGGGATCACCGGCCACGGGATCACGTCCCGGAGCGCAGCGGCCCCCACGGGGCCGCGGGACCCCTGACCGGAAGGACCCATGGGAGAGCTGCTCGATCGTCTCCTCTCGCTGACCGGCGTCCTGGAGGACTGGATCCTCCAGATCGGCGAGGCCTGGTGGGTCCACCTCGTCGTCTACGCCTTCGCCGCCCTGGACGGCTTCTTCCCGACCGTCCCCAGCGAGTCGACGATCGTGTCCCTGTCCTCGCTGTGGTCGAGCTCCGGAAGACCCTCGATCATCCTGATCGGGCTGGCGGCCTGGGCCGGCGCCTTCACCGGGGACAACCTCGGCTATCTCCTGGGCAACAAGATCGGCTGGGAGCGCTTCCGCTTCCTGCGCGGGGGCAAGGGTCGACGCGCGGTCGAGGCCGCGGAGAACGGGCTGCGCAAGCGGGCCCTGGTCTTCCTCATGACGGCCCGCTACATCCCCTTCGGCCGCACCGCCGTGAACCTCGTCGCGGGCGCCGTGCACTACCCGCACCGCCTGTTCTGGCCCCGCTCGCTGCTGTCCACCTTCGTGTGGGCGGTGTACTCCTGCGCGATCGGCGCGGTCGCCGGCGCCTGGTTCGAGAACAACCACCTGCTCGCGATCACCGTGGCGCTCGTCGCCGCGATCGTGATGGCACTGGTGGTCGAGCGGATCATCGCGGCCGTGCACCGCTGGCTCGACCGTCGCGCCGAGCGCCGCGATGCCGAGCGTCGCGATGCCGAGGCCGACGCAGAGGCCGGCTCCGCCGTCGAGACCGGCACAGGCGTCGGCACCGGTTCCGCCGTCGGCACCGGTTCCGCCGTCGGCGCCGGTTCCGCCGTCGGCGCCGGCCCCGGCGCGGACGCCGAGGCCGACGCCGCCACCACCGTCCACGGAGAGGACAGCCCCGCATGACCTCAGGCACCGGCGCACAGATCCGTCCCGCGCTCCCGGCCGACGTGCGCGCCATCAACGCGATCGTCGAGCCGATGACCCACACTGGGATCCTGCTGGGCAAGGACCTCGTCTCCTACTACGAGGCCGTCCAGGAGTTCCTCGTCGCGGTCGACGAGGACGGCACGGTGGTGGGGTGCGGCGCCCTGCACGTGATGTGGGAGGACCTCGCGGAGGTGCGCACCCTCGCCGTGTCCGACACGGTGCGCGGCACGGGCCTCGGCCACCGGATGCTCGAGGCGCTGCTGGACCGGGCCGTGCAGCTCGGCCTCGAGCGCGTGTTCTGCCTGACCTTCGAGGTCGAGTTCTTCGCACGGCACGGCTTCGAGGAGATGGCCGAGACGGTCGACCCGGAGATCTACAGCCAGCTGCTGCGCTCCCCGGACGAGGGGATCGCGGAGTTCCTGGACCTCGCCCGGGTCAAGCCCAACACCCTGGGCAACACCCGCATGATCAAGCAGCTCGACCGGAGCGCCTGAGCCCGTCGGCGCCGTGCTTCAGGGCTTGCGCGGTGCCTCAGGGCAGACGCAGGCCGGGGAGCGCGCCGGCGTCGCCCGCCGCGGCGGCCCCTCCCGCCTCCTCCGCCACCGCTGCGAGCCCGTCGGCCAGCAGGGAGCGCACGCAGCGCTCCACCCGCACCGGATCCTCGGGATCCAGCGCTGCGAGCATCGCAGGACCGGCCGCGCCCTGCTCGCGCAGCAGCGCCATGATCCGCCCGCGCATCTGCCGGTCCGTCCCCTCGAAGGGCTGACGGCGTCGCGTGTCCTCCTCGGGCTCGGGGCGGCCCGCGGCGACCCACGCGCAGCCGACCCTCGCGAGGGGGCACTGGGCGCAGCGGGGCGTCCGCGCAGTGCACACCAGCGCGCCGAGCTCCATCACGGCCTGGTTCCACGCCACCGACCGCTCACGCTCCGCGGGCAGCGTGTGCGTGGCGAGCGTCCGTTCGGCGGCGGAGTAGGAGCGGTCCGGCAGCGCCCTGCCGCGGACGGCGCGGGCGAGGACGCGCCGGATGTTCGTGTCCACGACCACGGCGCGGTCGTGGTGGGCGAAGGCGGTGACCGCGGCGGCGGTGTACTCGCCGATCCCGGGCAGCGATCGCAGCCGCTCCTCGCCGCGGGGGACCACGCCCCCGTGCGCGCTCACGATCTCGCGCGCGCACTCCTGCAGGCGCAGCGCGCGGCGCGGATAGCCGAGCCGATCCCAGGCGCGCAGCACCTCGGAGGTCGGGGCGTCGGCGAGGTCGGCCGGTTCGGGCCAGCGCTGCATCCACTCCAGCCAGCGCGGCAGCACCCGCACCACGGGGGTCTGCTGCAGCATCACCTCGGAGACGAGGATCCCCCAGGGCGTCGCGTCGGGAGAGCGCCAGGGGAGGTCGCGGGCGGTCTCCTCGTACCAGGCGATCGTCGCCTCGATCATCGCCTCGAGGTCCGGACCGGCCGCAGCGGCCTCGTCCTCCGTGCCCGGGACGGCGGGCGCCCCGGGGCGGGTCGTGCCCTTCGGGGCGGTGGGGGAGCGGGTCACCCGGGGGACGGTATCGCATCCCGCCCCGGCGCCGGGGCGGGCACCGGTCTCGCGCGCGGGGCCCGCCCGGGGAACGACGTCCACCCCGGGAACGGCGACGGGGGCGGCACCGCACGGTGCCGCCCCCGTCGTGGGGTGCGCGGGCGATGCCGCGCCGGGGTGGATCAGACCTGGGGGTTGCCGCCCTGGGGGTTCTGGGTCTTGAGCAGGTCGCGGATCTCGGAGAGGAGCACGATGTCCTCGGGAGCCGCCTCGACCTCCTCCTCGACGCCCTTGCGACGGTTGGCCGCCTCGCGGGCCTTGGTCATCGGCAGCACGAAGACGAAGTAGACGACGGCTGCGGTGATCAGGAAGGTGATGACCGCGGAGATCACCGCACCGAAGTTGATGAAGGTCGCCTCATTGTTCTCGAAGATCTTGAAGCCGAAGCCCTCGACGCTGTCCGCGCCGCCCGCGGCGGCGACGACCGGGTTGATGAGGTTGTCGACGAAGGCGGTGACCAGCGCGGTGAACGCGCCGCCGATCACGACACCGACCGCGAGGTCGATGACGTTGCCCTGCATGACGAAGTCCTTGAAGCCCTTCATGGGGAGTTCCTTCTCAAGATGGGGGATGAGGGAGAACCGAAGTCACGGCCCGCTCGGACTCTAGCGGATCACGGACACCGTGACGTTCGACGTACCGAGAGCGTGAGCGGCTTCTCCGGACCGCTGCCGGTCCACGAGGACAAGCGCCTGGACACCGGTATCGGTCCCTGTGCTGAGCGCTCCCGGGCTCGTCGCGGCGGCGGAGAGGGAACGGATCTCCGCGGGGATGCGGGTCGCGGACCCGTCCACGGGATCGCTCATCAGCAGCTCGATCCGCGTCCCCGATCGAAGATGCGGCAGCAGCACGTCCGGCACGGGGACGGCCAGCAGCGCCGTCCCCTCGGGGAGGGAGTCCTCGCCGGTGGCGAGGAGATCCCCGGAGAGGATCGGGCCGCCCTCGGCGACCGGGGCGGCGAGGCGCTCGCCCACGAGGTCCTCCACCGCGGTCGCGGCACCGGAGGGCACCAGCGAGCTCGCGACCTCGACGGTGCGCATCTGCTCCGCCTCCAGGGCGGTGCCGGTCGGCAGGTCCTCGGCGGCGACCACCACCTCCGTCCCCGTCACCGAGCCCGGCACGAGCGAGGGCACCAGCAGCACCGCGGCGGCGGCCACGACGAGCACGGCCAGGGTGCGGCGCCGACGGCGCAGGGCCCGGCGCCATGTCGGCAGGTGAGGGAGCAGTCGAGTGAGCATGCCCCGACGCTAGGGCCGCCTCCGCGACGGCGCGAGGGATCGCGCCCCGCAGTGGACGGCGGGGCGATGGGGAGGAGAGGTCAGGAGGCCGCGGCGGCCGGCTGCGAGGCGGAGCCCGCCGAGGAACCGCCCGAGGACGAGCCGGCGGAGGACGAGCCGGCCGATCCCTCCGAGGACGAGGCGGAGCTGCCCGCCCCATCGGAGGAGGAGCCCCCGCCCACCGTGGAGGCGCCCGAGGTCGCCGAGTCCGTCGAGTAGAAGCCCGATCCCTTGAAGACGATGCCCACCGAGTCGAAGACCTTCCGCAGGGCCTCCTGCGCGCACTCGGGGCAGGTGGTCAGCGAGTCCTCGCTGAAGCTCTGGTACTGCTCGAAACGATGTCCGCAGTTCTTGCAGGCATAGACGTACGTGGGCACGCGGGTCCTCCGGGATGGTCGATGTGCGGGCCGCGCACGGGCGGCCGCAGGAAGTCTACGACCACGCGGCGCTCAGGCGGGATCGGAGGTGACCAGCGAGACGAACCCGTCGGCCGTCAGCACCTCGCGGATCGGCACGTCGTGCTCCTCGCGGGGGAGCGTCCCGGCCGCGAGCAGCTCGTGCGGATGGATCACGACCACCACCCGCGCCTCGGCCGGAAGGGTGGTCAGCGCCCTGTCGTAGAAGCCGGCGCCGTGCCCGATCCGGGTGCCGGAGCGGTCCACGGAGAGCGCAGGGGCGAGCACCAGCACCGCCTCGGAGAGCGCATCGGGCCCGAGCCGCTCGCCCCGGGGCTCCTTCCCGAAGCCGCGCCCGGGGGAGTCGGCGAAGTCGGAGACCCCGTCCCAGCGGATCCACTCGAGCTCCGGCCCGGCGGCGGCGGGGAACACGAGCTCCGCGCCCCGCGCGGCGAGGGCGGAGGCCAGCGGCATCACGTCGGCCTCCGTCGGGGTGGGATGGAAGGCGGCGACGCGAGGGGCCGGGTCCCCGGCCTCCTCGCGACGTGCGGCCAGCGCCTCGATGTCCGCGACGATCCCCGCGGCATGCGCGAGGATCGCCTCCGCCTCGCGGGAGCGCCGGCCGGGGTCCTCGCCGTACACGGCACGCCGGTCCGCGCGCAGCGTCGTGCGCAGCGCCTTCTTCTCCGACTGCTTGTCCACGAGCTGCTCGTCCACGAGTGCCTCCATCTCCTGCTGCGCGCTCTGCCCCTGCGCAGGCGCCGGCTCGCCGCCCGGCGCGCCGACCCGGGGGTGGGAGGCCCCGGGCTGCGGCGCATCGGCCGAGGCCGGGCGTCCACGGCCCAGAGTCGCACACGGCGGGAGAACGCGCAGGCGAGTCCGTGGGACGTCTACGATGACGCGATGGTTCACGTGTGGCCCCTGGTCCTGCGCGACGGGGAGCTGACGCTGCGCCCGCTGCGACGGCGCGACCGCGGAGACTTCGAGCGGCTGCGCGCCCGCAGCGTCGACTGGCTGCGGCCGTGGGACGCGACGGACCCGCTGAGCGAGCGCGGGCCCGCGGACTTCCGCACCCTGCGCCGCTGGGCCGACGAGCAGGCGCGGCTCGGGACCTCCCTCCCGCTCGCGATGGTCGTCGGCGGACGGGTGATCGGGCAGATCACCGCGGGTCCCATCCAGTACGGGGCGGTGCGCTCGGCGGTGCTCGGCTACTGGGTGGACCGGGGAATGGCCGGCCGCGGACTGGCGCCGCGCGCGGCGGCGCTGGTGATCGACCACCTCTTCGCCGAGCTCGGCCTGCACCGGGTCGAGGTGACCGTGCGGCCCGAGAACGCGCCGAGCCTGCGCGTGGTCCAGAAGCTGAACCTGCGCCCCGAGGGGCTGCGCCGCGCGGCGATCCACGTCGACGGCGGCTGGCGCGACCACCTCGTCTTCGCGCTGACCGCCGAGGAGGTCGCGACCGACCACGCCGGCTACGGGGTCCTGCGCCGCCTGCAGCGCGAGCATCCGAGCCCCGCACCGACCGGCTGAGCCCCGCGGTGGCACGGCGCACGGAATTGCTCGCCGACACGCCCGTTCCGTGACCAGGCGAATCACATCGGTGTCATTACTGTGGCGGTGTGGAGTCGATCAATCTCGGTGCCGTCCTCTTCGGCGGCCTGCTGCTGCTGTGGCTGGTGTACGCGCTGCCGCGCACCGCCGCCCGTCGCGAGGTGATGGGCCGCGCGCGCGCCGCGGACGAGGCCGGGATGACGCCCCAGGCCCGGGATCTCTCCGAGGCCGTCCACGCCCGCCGCTCGTCTGCCGAGGTGACCACCCCCATGCCCCAGGACCGCCTGCTCATGCGTCCCGCCGATCCGACCCGTCGGCCCCGCTTCGACACCGACCCCGGCACCCGCGTCGACCTCGGCGAGGAGCGCGGACGCTCGCGCCGTCTCATGCGCGGGGTGCTGATCGGGCTGATCGTCCTCACCGCCGCGCTGGTCGTCGGCGCGGTCGCGAACGTGCTGCCCTGGTGGCCGCCGGTCCTCGGCGCGGTCGTGCTCGGCGTGTTCCTGGTGGGGCTGCGCCGTGCCGAGCTGGAGCGTCGGGCCCGCCTCACCCGCGCCGCGACCCGCGCCCGTCAGGAGCGGGCCGAGGCCGAGACCGCGCGTCGACGCGCCGAGCAGGCGCCAGCGAGCGCCGGGCGTGAGCTGTCCGCCCCGTCGGCCGTCTCCGCCGCGCAGCACCCCGCCGCGTCCGCGGAGGCCGAGACCGCCTCCGCGTCCGTGCTCGAGACCGCCTCGGAGCGCGCGGCCGAGCAGGTCACGCGGCCGGGGGAGTGGACGCCCCGCCCGGTGCCGCGGCCCACCTACGCCCTGCGCGGCGAGGTCGACGACCTCGCCAGCCGTCACGCCGCCCACCGCCGCAGCATGCTCCCGGAGTCCGTGCCGCTGGAGCGCGCCCACGTCGAGGAGGCGGAGGCGGTCGAGGAGAGCTTCGCCCCCGCCCAGGACCTCCACCTCGACGAGATCCTCGCCCGCCGCCGCGCCTGAGGCGGACCCGGTGCGCGACCTCGCAGGGCTCGACGGACTGCTGGCCCGGGCGGGATGGTCCGAGCGGCCCCTCGCGGTCCTCGACCTCGACGCCGTCGACGCCAATGCCGACGACCTCCTCCGCCGCGCCGGCGGCACCCCGGTGCGCATCGCCTCGAAGTCGCTGCGGGTGCGGGGGCTGCTCGACCGGCTCCTCGCCCGCCCCGGCATCGCAGGGATCCTCGCCTTCACCCTCCCCGAGGCCCTGCGGCTCGTCGCCCACGGGGCACGGGACGTGCTGGTCGCCTATCCGACCGCGGGGCGCTGCGCCGCCTCGCCGCCTCGCCCGAGGCGTTGGGCGCGATCACGCTCATGGTCGACGAGACCGCGCAGCTGGACCTGATCCTCGACGCCACCGCCGACCTCCCTCCCCGCACGGGCGGACGCAGGATCCGCGTGGCGCTCGAGCTCGACGTCTCCTTCGCCCCGCTGCCCGGGATCCGCTTCGGCGCCCTGGGCTCGCCGGTGCGCACGGCGGGCCAGGCCGTCGACCTCGCCCGCGCGGTGCTCGCCCGGCCCCGGCTCCGGCTGGTGGGCCTGATGGCCTAAGAGGGCCACATCGCCGGGGTCACCGACGCCGCCCCCACCCCCTACGGCGCCGCGGTCCGCGCGATGAAGCGCCTGTCCCGCCCCGAGATCGCCGCACGCCGCGCCGAGGTGGTCGCCGCCGTCCGGGAGCTCGTCCCGCTCGAGTTCGTCAACGCCGGCGGCACCGGCTCGCTCGAGTCCAGCGCCGCCGAGGAGGCCGTCACCGAGGTCGCGGCCGGCTCGGGACTGATCGGGCCGGGCCTCTTCGACCATTACCGCGGCTTCACCCCGCAGCCCGCGCTGTGGCTGGGCACCTCCGTGGTGCGCCGCCCCGCCCAGGGCGTCGCGACCGTGCTCGGCGGCGGGTGGATCGCCTCCGGCCCGCCCGGCACGGACCACCTGCCCACCATCGCCCATCCGCCCGGACTCGCCTTCGCCCCGCAGGAGGCGGCCGTCGAGGTGCAGACCCCCGTGATCGGACCCGCCGCCGAGGACCTGCGCGTCGGCGACACGGTGTGGCTGCGGCACGCCAAGTCGGGCGAGCCCGCCGAGCACTTCTCCCACTACCTGCCCGTCCAGGGCGAGCAGGTCCTGGATCCGATGCCCACCTATCGCGGCGAGGGTCGGACCTTCCTCTGATCCCCGGCCCGCAGCGCCCTGCCGCCCCTGTCCCGGAAGGAGCCGTCGATGACGACGAGCCCGAGCCGCCGCCCGCGCACCGACCGCCCCCGACCGCGCCGCAACTGGTCCGGTGCGGTCCGCTTCACCCCGCACGAGATCCTCGCCCCCACCAGCGAGGACGAGGTCACCGCCGCGCTCCGGGAGGCACGCTCCCGCGGTCTCCCGCTGCGCGTGCTCGGCGGCGGACACTCCTTCTCCCCGCTGGTGGCGACCGACGGGCTGCTCCTCACCCTCGACGGCTATCAGGGTCTGGTCCGCGCCGATCCCGCGACCGGCCTGGTGACCCTGCGCGGCGGCACCCGGCTCTGGACGGTCGCCGAGCTCCTCGCCCCGCACGGCCTGGCGCTGGAGACGATGGGGGACATCGACCGGCAGTCGATCGCCGGCGCGATCCAGACCGGCACCCACGGCACCGGCGCGCGCTACACCGGCTTCGCGGGCACGGTGCGCGCACTGCGGATCGCCCTGCCCGACGGCTCCGTCCTCGACACCTCGCCGACCCGGACCAGGACCTCTTCGAGGCGGCACGGCTCGGCCTCGGCACGATCGCGGTGATCCTCGAGGTGACCCTGCAGTGCGTGCCCGCCTACCGGCTCGAGCTGGTCGAGACCACCCGGCCCCTCGACGAGGCCGCCGGCGAGTTCCTCGCGACCTGCGAGAGCGAGGACCACCACGAGATCTTCTGGTTCCCCCGCACCGACCGCGCGACCGTGCGCACCATGCGCCGACTCCCGGCCGACGCGCCCCGGCAGCGTCCCCGCGCGCCGCCGAGCTGCTGCAGCGCGAGGTGCTCGGCAACGGAACCTGGGAGATGCTGTGCCGCGCCGCCGCCCTCGCCCCGCCGCTGTCGAGGCCCGTCGCCGAGCTCGCCTCCCACGTCTTCGCCGGCCCGCGCACCGTCGACGACTCCGCCGCGGCGTACGCCGCACCGCGCCGCGTGCGCTTCCACGAGTCGGAGTGGGCGCTGCCGGCCGAGCACCTCGAGGCGGCGCTCGCAGCGCTGCGCGCCCGCTTCACGGCCGAGGACGTGCGCGTCACTTTCCCGCTCGAGATCCGCCGGGCCGCGGCCGACGACGTCTGGCTCTCCACCGCGTTCGAGGGGGAGACCGTGTACATCGCCGCGCACCGCTACCACCGCGAGGAGGCCGGGCCCTACCTGCTGCTCGTCCAGCGCACCCTCGCCGACTTCAGGGCGAGGCCCCACTGGGGCAAGATGCACTGGCTGGGCGCCCGCGAGCTCTCCCGGCTCTACCCGCGCTTCGAGGACTTCCGCGCCGTGCGCCGCGCCGCGGACCCGGACGGCCAGCTCATGACCCCTGCGCTGCGCCATCTTCTCGGGACGTGACCCGGCGATGCCGTGGAGGGCCGGTCGAGGAAGGGGAGGCGTCCGTGCTCCGGGCCGTCGCCCCGATCCTGACCAGGGCGGACTAGCCTGGCGGTGATGAACACCACCGATACCTCCGCCCCGTCCCCGGCCCAGCTGCTCGAGCACGCCCTCACCGCCGCGCATGCCGCCGCCGAGTACCTCCGCGGCCTCGACCGCGACGACCTCTCCCGCGAGTACAAGACCTCCAGCCACGACATCGTCACCGAGCACGACCGCCGCAGCGAGGAGATCATCGTCTCCGAGCTGCGCCGCCTGCTGCCCAGCGCCCGCATCGTCGGCGAGGAGGGCGGGGAGCGCCCCGCCGCGGAGCACTCCGGTCCCGAGCAGGTCAGCTTCTACGTCGACCCGATCGACGGCACCAGCAACTTCGCCGCCGGCCTGCCGCTGTTCTGCATCTCGATCGGCGTCACCATCGGCGACGAGCTGGTCGCCGGCGTGATCGACGCGCCGGTGCTCGGCCAGGTCTTCGCCGCGGCCGACGGGCCCGCGACCCTGAACGGCCGCGAGATCACCCCGCGCGAGACCCGCCCCGCCCCCGACGCCCTCGTGCTCTCCGGCTACCCCGGCCAGCGCACGGGCTCCCGCTTCCCGGAGTTCGCCGCCGGCGCCGTCCGCACCCTCGAGGACTCGGTCTCCGCGGTGCGCCACCTGGGCTCCGCCGCGCTCGAGCTCGCCTACGTCGCCGCGGGATGGGCGGACGCGACCGCGCTGACCGCGATCAACTCCTGGGACGTCGCGGCCGGCTTACACATCGTCCGCCGCGCCGGCGGCTCCCTGCGCACCTGGCCCGGTGAGGAGGTCGCCGAGCGTCCCGACCACCTCCAGCCCGCCTACGTCGCCTGCTCCGGCCAGGGGCGGCTCGAGGTGCTCGATGCGCTGCAGGACGAGCTGCAGGCTCTGCGGGTCCGGAGCTGAGCGCCCGCTCTGTGACCTTCGTCAAGAGGCCCGCCTCGATGCGACAGCATTCCTGGTGGGGTGCTAATCTGATGCGGTCGCCGAGCGACATGGGGCTATGGCGCAGTTGGTAGCGCGTCTCGTTCGCAATGAGAAGGTCGGGGGTTCGAATCCCCCTAGCTCCACAAAATCACCCCGCTGGTCTCCGGACCGGCGGGGTTCTTCGCGTCGGCGAACGGGACGACCGCGGCGATGCCGCCATCGATTCCGTCCCGTCCCTTGCGCCTCGACGTGTGACCGGGTTCACTCGGTCGTGCATCGGTCCGACGACACAGAGGGGGACACCATGACCGACGCACGCTCCACCTACGATCCCGACGGCGGGTACGACCCGGATGGCGGCTATGACCCCGATGGCGGGTATGACCCCGATGGGGGCTATGACCCGGATGGCGGGTACGACCCGGACGGCGGGTACGACCCGGACGGCGGGTATGACCCGGACGGGGGCTATGACCCGGATGGCGGGTATGACCCGGACGGGGGCTACGACCCCGATGGTGGGTACGACCCGGACGGGGGCTACGACCCGGACGGCGGCTATGACCCGGATGGCGGCCTGATCTGAGTCGACCACGGTGCGGCGTCCGCGACGAGCGGGCGCCGCACCGTCATGTCCAGCCCGTCAGTCGCGTGCCAGCAGCGCTCGCAGCACAGCCCGGTCATCGTGCGGCACGCGCTGCGTCCCCACCAGCTGCTCCGTCTCGTCGCCCTTGCCGGCCACCAGTACCACGTCGCCGCTGCGCGCCATCTCCCAGGCGGCGCGGATCGCATCGGCCCGGCGCGGCACCTCGATCGAGTCCGGGCAGCCCTCCCGCACCTCGGCGCGGATCCGGGCGGGCGGCTCCCGGCGCGGGTTGTCGTCGGTGAGGACGACGAGGTCCGCGAGCTCGGCCGCGATCTCGCCCATCGGGGCGCGCTTGGCCCGGTCACGCTCCCCGCCGGCACCGACCACCAGGAGCACCCTGCCCTCGGTCCGGTCCCGCACCGCCGTGAGCGCTGTGCGCAGCGCCGCGGGGTTGTGCGCGGTGTCGACCATCGCGGTGACGCCGCCGCGGCGCCCGATCACCTCGAGCCGACCCGGGGGAGGAGTCACCCCGGCCAGCGCCTCGGCCACCGTCCCGGGCCCCGCACCGAGGGCGATCACCGCGCTCGCCGCGAGCAGCAGGTTCATCACCGCCACCGCGTGCACCGTCGGCAGCAGCACCGGGAGACGTTGCGAGCCCACGCACAGCACCCCCTCGAGCCGCACCGCCCCGTCGGCCGCGGCGACCTCCTCGGCCTCCTCGAGCACCACGTCACCGCCGGGACCGACCGTCACCAGTCGCGCCCCGCGCCGCGCCGCCGCGTCCCGCACCAGATCCCCCTGCGCGCAGTCCGTCGCCAGCACCGCCACCCCGTCGGGCCGCAGGTGCTCCTCGAACAGGCGCAGCTTCGCGCCCCAGTACGCCTCGAGGCTGCCGTGCACGTCGAGATGGTCGCGCTCGAGCCCGGTGCACACCGCCACGTCGACCTCGACGTGCTCGAGCAGCCCGTCCTTGAGGATCCCGACGAAGGCCTCGAGCGAGATCGCCTCCGCACCGAGCGCGACCAGCTCGGCGATGAGGTCCGGCAGGAACTGCGCAGAGCGCCGGAACTGCGCGGGCCTCACCGCACCGTGCACGTCGTCGATCCCGGTCGAGTCGCAGCCTGCCGCGCGCAGCCCCGCCGCGCGCAGCAGCTGCAGGGTCGCGGTCGCGACGGTGGTCTTGCCGTTGGTGCCGGTGACTGCGCTGACGAGCGGGCGGCCGACGGGTGCGGTGACGGGCTGGATCATCGTTCTCCCCCTGGGACGACGGCAGCACGCGCGGACGGCGCACCGCTCTCATCCCACCACACGACCAGGGCCCGTCCCAGGCCCGGCACTCGTTATCAGGCCCCGGAGCGTGACGGCGGGATCGGACGGAACCGCCCGCCCGCACCGCGGCTCAGCACCACGGCGCTCGCCGGAGCGACCTCGCACACGGTCTCCTCGAGATGCCGGGCCACCGCCGCGAGGGCCCGCCGTGCAGACTCGTCCTCCTCCGCCCGGGAGCTCGGATCCACGCCGAAGCGCAGCACCACCCGGCCGACGCGCCGGCCCGCGACGAGCGGCGCCTCGACGTCCTTCCGCTCCACGGGGTGGAGGGAGCCGAGCGCGAGCGCGGCCTGCTCGAGCACGTCGGCGGGGGAGGAGCCGGCGCGCAGCGCACCGATCGGCAGGTGGAGGCGGTAGCTCGGCATCGTCCCAGGCTAGTCCCGCTCCGAGAGCTCCGGTACGCTCCGTGCGGGACGGGCCGCAGAGGACCGGGGGAGGGGACGCCGTGACTCGGAGCATCGTGCTGATCCACGCCGTGCGCTCCTCGCGCACCATGTGGAAGGGCCAGGTGCGCCGTCTGCGCGACCGCGGCTACGAGGTGATCGCCCCGGACCTGCCCGGCCACGGCGCCCGCCGCGGCGAGCCCTTCACCCTCGAGTCCGCGCTCGCCACGATCGACGAGGCCGTCTCCCGCTGCCAGCAGCCGCCGCTGCTCGTCGGCCTCTCGCTCGGCGGCTATCTCACCCTCCACTTCGCCGGCACGAACCCCGGCCGGCTCGCGGGCGTCGTCGCCGCGGACTGCACGATCGTGCCCGGACCCGCGATGGCGCGGATGTACGGGCTGTGGATGACGATGAAGGACTGGCTGCCCGGCGACTCCGATGCCCGCGTCGCCCGCTCCTTCGCCCGGCGCCACACCCGCAAGGCCGCGAAGCGCTACTACGGAGGCGGCCGCGCCCACGGCGTGATCCGAACCGTGGTGCGCACGATCGGCGCCCTCGACCTGCTCGCCGACGTCGCCGCGATCGACGTGCCGATCACCTTCGTCAACGGCGAGCACGACCCCTTCCGCCGCCACGAGGCGCTCTTCGTCGAGGCCGCCCGCGACGGCGAGCTCGTGATCCTCCAGGACGCCGGGCACATCGCGAACCTCTCCCGCCCCAAGCGCTTCGCGAAGGTGCTGCACCGCTGCGCGGCGGCGACGGTGCCGGCGTGAGCGACCCCGCGGTTCTCGTCGGTTCCGGCCCTGCCGGGCCCGCACGTCCCTGGCCCGTCGTGCTCGTGCACGGCACCCGCACCTCCCACAGCCAGTGGGACCCGCAGGTGCCCGCGCTCCGCGCCGCCGGCCACCACGTCCTCGCCCCGGACCTGCCGGGGCACGGCGCTCGCCGCGGCGAGAACTTCACCCTCGAGGCCGCGCAGTCCGTCATCGAGGGCGCCGCGCGCACCGCGCACGAGGCGACCGCTCTGCCCGTCCACCTCGTCGGCAGCTCGCTCGGCGGGATGCTCGCGATCCGCTCCGCGGCGCGGCTCGGCGCGGCGGACCGGGCCGACGCCGGCACCGACTGGGCCGGTGCATCCCCCGTCCTCGGCTCCCTCGTCGCGTGCGGCGCCGCGGTGCAGCCCACCCCGCTCACCGCCCGGCTCTACGCCCGCCTGATCACCGCCACCGACCTGCTGCCCTCGATGCGCACGGGCTCCGAGGCCTTCCCCTTCACCTGGCTGCTGGGCCGGGACGGGGCCCGCGCCTACCTGCGCGGCGGTCGGGCCGACATCGACGTGGTCGCCCCCGCCTTCGCCGCCGTCGCCTCCCTGGACCTGCGCGGCGAGCTGTCCCGCATCCCGGTGCCGGTGACCTTCCTCCACGGCCGCCTCGAACAGCTGCGCCTGCACGAGCGATCGTTCACGGCCGCCGCCCCGCAGGGCCGGCTCGAACTGCTGCCCTACGGCAACCACATGCTGAACCTCGTCCGCGCCGAGCGCTTCACCCCGGACCTGCTGCGCGTCCTCGCCCGCGCCGAACGACCGACGAGCCCCGGGACGACCCAGCACCGTCTCGGGCCCTAGTCTGGTCCCATGCACCACACCACCCTGCGCGTCGGCTTCGTGCCCGGCGTCGAGCCCGACCGCTTCCTGCGCCGCTGGAAGTCCGGCCGCCGCGATGCCTGGCTCGAGCTCGTCCCCGTCCCGCTCTCCCGCCAGACGGAGGCGCTGATCGGCGGCGAGGTCGACATGTGCTTCGTGCGCCTCCCGCTGCCGGAGCAGTCGGGCGAGCAGCTGCACCGGGTGGCGCTGTGGGAGGAGCGCGCCTGCGTGGTCGTCGGCGACGAGGACGTGCTGAGCCTGCAGGACGACATCGTCGAGGCCGACCTCGAGGGGCAGACCGAGATCCGGCAGGAGCACCTCGACGATGCCGCCTCGCGGATCGCCGTGGCCGCGAGCGGAGTCGGCTTCGCGCGGGTCCCGCTCTCCCTCGCCCGCCTCCACCGTCGCAAGGACGCCGTCGCCCTCCCGCTGCGGGACGGCGAACCGACACGCATCGCGCTCGCCTGGCCGCGCGCGGCCGACGACGAGATCCGTCAGGAGTTCGTCGGTGTCGTCCGCGGCCGCACCTCCCGCTCGAGCCGCTGACCGCGCCCGAGCCGCTGACCGAGCCGCGCAGAGCGCCGCGCCTCCGCACCCGCCGACCGCGCAGATCACGCATCCGCCGTGTCGGCCCCTGACCCCTCCGCCCACCCCCGACCAGAGGAGAACCATGACCGAGCAGCCCCGCATGAACGTCGAGAGCTTCAACCTCGACCACCGCACCGTCGCCGCGCCCTACCTGCGCATCGCCGACCGCAAGGAGCTGCCCGGCGGCGACGTGCTCACCAAGTTCGACGTCCGCTTCACCCAGCCGAACCTCGCCCATCTCGAGTCCGAGACGGTCCACTCGCTCGAGCACATGATGGCCGAGCACATGCGCAACCACTCCGGGGACGTCCTGGACGTCTCCCCGATGGGCTGCCGCACCGGGTTCTACGTGCTGCTGGTGGGGGACCACGACGCGGACGGCTTCGCCCCGATCCTCGAGGCGACCCTGCGCGACCTGCTCGCGGCCGACGAGGTCCCCGCCGCGAACGAGGTCCAGTGCGGCTGGGGCGCCCACCACAGCCTCGAGGGCGCCCAGGCCGCGGCCCGCGCCTTCCTCGAGGCGCGCGAGGAGTGGGGCACCGTCACCGCCTCCTGAGCCTGCCCCGCCGACGACGCAGCCCCGCCTCCCACGATCACGGGAGGCGGGGCTGCGTCGTCGAGCGTCCCGGCGGGCGGGGGAGAGCGGGCTCAGCGCCCGCCGATCCCCTCCCGCACCGCGGCGAGCAGCCGTGCGGTGCGGGGATCGGTCGCGATCTCGTCGAGGCCGACGGGCCGGCCGGCCGGGTCCGCGAGCGGGATCCGCCAGTTGGGGTACTCCTCGTCGGTGCCCGGCTGGTTCTGGATCCGTCGCTCGCCCACGCAGTCCACGAGCGAGACCCCGAGCAGCATCGACGGGGTGCGGGCCAGGTGCCGGTGCAGCGCGATCACCGTCTCCTCGACGTCGCCTGCCGGACCCGGGGCCAGCAGCCCCTCGGCCCGCAGCACGTCCAGCACCTCCTCGCGTCCGGCGGCGTCGGTCGCGAGCTCCTCGTCCAGCGGCCGCTCCAGCAGCCCGAGCTCGTGGCGGAGGGTGACGTGGTCGCCGGCGAGATAGCCGGCCGTCGGCGGCAGGTCATGGGTGTTCACCGAGGCCATGCACAGGGTGCGGTATTCCTCGGCGCGCAGCGGCTTCCGCTCGCCGTCGTACTCGAACCACAGGATCGAGGTGCCCATGATCCCGCGATCGACGAGATAGTCCCGGACCCATGGCTCGAAGGTGCCCAGGTCCTCGCCGACGACGAGGGTGCCCGAGCGCTGCGCCTCGAGCGCGAGGATCCCGATCATCGCCTCGTGGTCGTAGGAGACGTAGGCGCCGTCGGCCGCCCGGTGCCCCTCGGGGATCCACCACAGCCGGAACAGGCCCAGCACGTGGTCGATCCGCAGCGCACCGGCGTGCCGCATCAGGGTGCGCAGCATGTCCCGCCACGGCCGGTAGGACGCCTCGCGCAGGCGCTCGGGGTGCCAGGGCGGCTGCGACCAGTTCTGGCCCTGCTGGTTGTACTGGTCGGCGGGGGCGCCGACGCTCGCGCCGCGCGCGAGCACGTCCTGCAGCGCCCAGGAGTCCGCGCCGACCTGCTCGACGCCGACGGCGAGGTCGTGCATGATCCCGATCCGCATCCCGGCCTCGCGCGAGGCGGCCTGGGCGGCGGCCATCTGCTCATCCAGCCACCACTGCACGCGGACGTGGAACTCGATCCGGTCGGCGAGCTCTGTCCGTGCCTGCTCGAGGACCGCCTCGTCGAGATGCTGCAGCACGGTCTCCCTGGGCGTGCCGCGCATCGACTCCGCGATCGCGGACCACAGGGCGAAGTCCTCGAGCCCCTGCCCCTCCCGCGCCCGGTAGGCGTCCAGCAGCGCGGCCCGGCCCGCCGTCAGCGGCACCGCGAACAGCTCCTCGAGCGCCTCGAGCTTCGCCTCCAGCACGGCATCGCGCTCGAGCCGGTCCCCGCGCGTGTTGCGGTCCGCGACCGTGCCGCGCAGCAGCTCGACCTTCTGACGGGCGACCTCGGTGAGGGAGCGGTGCTCGGGCACGTCCTCGATCCGCAGGTACAGCGGGGCGGTGAAGCGCCGGGTGACCGGGAGATAGGGGGAGGGCTCCACGGGCGGGGTCGGGTAGGAGGCGTGCAGCGGGTTCACCAGCAGGAAGTCCGCGCCGTGGCGGGCTCCTGCGATCGCGGCGAGGTCGCGCATGTCGGCGAGATCGCCGATGCCCCAGGACCGCTCGGAGCGGACCGAGTACAGCTGCGCCTGGACGCCGAAGGCGCGCCGGGCCGCGTACTGCTCGTGGACGGTGAGCCGTGCCGGGGTGACCACGAGGTCCGCCTCGGCGGGACCGGCGGCGGTCTCGGCGACCAGCCGATGCCAGCCCAGCGGCAGGCCCTCCGGCAGCAGGAAGCGGGCGCGACCGCGCAGCGTGCCGTCCAGGTCGTGGGCAGGGGTGTGGTCCTCGCCCTGGACGAGGTCGACCCGGCCGCCCTCCTCGAGCAGGACGTGCACGGTGACGGGGGTGCCGTGGTCGACGTGCACGGGGACGCTCGATGCCCGGTCCTCGCGCATCACCGTCACGGGCGGGAGGGTGCTCTCCCACGGGGCGCGCTCGCGGCGGGCGCGGACGGCGGCGATGTCCTCGTCGGAGGCGAGCGGGGAGCCGAGCGCGGCGAGGATCGCGTGCAGGGTGGAGTCCGCGACATCCTTCTCGGTGCCGTCCCACCCCCAGTACCGGGTGCTGACACCGAGGTCGTGGGCGAGAGCTCGCAGCGCTGAGGAGTCCGTGGCCATGGCGTCATCGTAGCGGCGGGCAGGGGCCGTGATGCACCGGACTGCGGGGTTGCCGCACGGGATGCCGGCGCGCCCGCGGTCTGTCAGGTCCAGGACGGCAGCCACATCCGGTACTGCCACTGCTCCACGTCCAGCACCTGCCCGGTCCACACCGGCCAGAAGAACGCCGAGACCATCACGATGAGCACCAGCAGCGAGCCGACGAACAGCCCTCCGGCAAGACGCCGCTCCCGCTCCGCGCCCGGCGGACCGATCACGAGGCTGAGCACATAGGTCAGGCACAGGATCAGCCACGGCTCGAAGGCGATCGCGTAGAAGGTGAAGATGGTGCGATCGGTGTACAGCAGCCACGGCAGGTAGCCGGCGACGATCCCCGACAGCGACGCCCACGCCCGCCCGTCGCGATGCACGATCCCGAGCACCACGGCGACGAGGATCGCCAGCGCTCCCAGCCACCAGATCAGCGGATTGCCGACATCGAGGATGTGCGCGCCGCAGCGGGCGACCTCGCAGCCGTTCTCCCCGTAGTCGTAGGAGCGGTAGTAGAAGTTCGTCGGCCGCAGCTGCAGCAGCCAGCCCGCGGGATGCGCCGCGTACGGGTGCTCGGAGTCGAGGCCGACGTGGAAGTCGTAGGCCTGACGGTGGTACAGCCACAGCGAGATCAGCGCATCGAGCGGACCGAAGCCGGTGGCGACGCCCTCGTCGGCAGCGAGGTGCCGGTTGTACCCGATCGAGGAGGCGAACCAGCCGGCCCAGGAGACGAGGTAGGTCAGCAGCGCCGTGCCGACCACCGCGAAGAACGCGGGGATCGCGTCCTTCACCAGCCCGACGAGGAACCAGCGGGGCTGGGCGATCGTGCGGCGCGCCCACCAGTCCCACAGCACGGTCATGATCCCGAAGACCGCCACGAAGTACAGCCCCGACCACTTCACCGCGCAGGCCGCCCCCAGCAGCGCCCCGGCCAGGAGCCGCCAGGGCCGCAGCCCGCCCGAGGCCCCGAGCGGGGGCGGCGCCTCGGAGGCCAGCTGCATCCGGGCGGCGGTCAGCGCGAGATGCTCCCGGAACCGGTCGCGGTCGATGAGCAGCGCGCCGAAGGCGGCGAGCACGAACACCATCAGGAAGGGGTCCAGCAGGCTCGTGCGCGCATGGACCAGCGCCATCCCGTCCACGGCGAACAGGAGCCCCGCGATGAGGCCCGCGGTGGTGGAGCGGAACAGCCGCCGCGCGATGAAGGTCAGCATCAGCACCGCGAGGGAGCCGAGAACGGCGGAGGAGATCCGCCAGCCCCAGGGGCTGTCCGCTCCCAGCAGCGTCATGCCCGCGCCGATCAGCCACTTCCCGAGCGGCGGATGGACGACGTAGGAGGCGGACTCCTCGTAGGAGTCGACGTCCCCGGCCTCGAAGGCCGCATCGGGCTCCTCGGGCCAGTCCATCTCCACGCCCTGCTGGGTGAGGGTGTAGCCGTCCTTGACATAGTAGGTCTCGTCGAAGATCAGCTCCCCGATGGAGCCCAGCCCCCACAGCCTCAGCACGAGCGCGAGGCCGAACACGGCCATCGCCCCGGCCCAGGCCATCCGCGAGACCGGCAGGTCGACGGCGCGCAGACGCCGGCGGTAGGTGGTCAGCAGCGCGCCCGGCTCGTCCTCGACGGCCGCACGACGACGGGCCCCCGCCGCGGACTCCTCCTCGGACAGCTCGGTGCGCACCCGGTCATGCTAGGTGATCGGCAGGCCGCGGCACGGACAGCACGCGGAGCCCGACGGCGTCGAGGGGACCGGCACCGACGGCACTAGCATGGCGGGATGCTCGAGCCCGGAGTCCTCACCCTCGCCGCCACCCCGATCGGGAACCCTCTGGACGCCTCGGTGCGCCTGCTGCGGGCGCTCGGCTCCGCGGACCTCATCGCCGCCGAGGACACCCGGCGCCTGCACCGGCTGATGACCGACCTCGAGGTCTCCACGAGCGCGAGGATCCTCTCCTATCACGAGCACAACGAGGCCGAGCGGACCGCGACGCTCCTCGAGGCGGTCCGCGCCGGGCAGCGGGTCCTCGTGGTCACCGACGCCGGGATGCCGGTGGTCTCCGATCCCGGCTTCGAGGCCGTGCGCGCCGCCGCGGAAGAGGACCTGCCCGTCACGGTGATCCCCGGCCCGTCGGCCGTGCTCACCGCGCTAGCCGCCTCGGGGATCGCCCCGGACCGCTTCACCTTCGAGGGCTTCCCGCCCCGCCGCGGCGGCCGACGCGCGAGCGCCCTCGAGCCGCTCGCGGGCGAGCGGCGCACCATGGTCTTCTTCGAATCGCCGCGGCGCACCGCCGCGACCCTCGCCGCGATGGCGGAGGCCTTCGGCGAGGGCCGACGGGCGGCCGTGGCCCGCGAGCTGACCAAGACGCACGAGGAGATCCTGCGCGGCACCCTCGCCGAGCTGGCCCGTTGGGCGGAGGGCACCGAGGTGCTCGGCGAGATCGTGATCGTGGTCGCCGGGGCCGAGCCGGTCGCCGCCTCCGCGGAGGACCTCGTCGACGAGGTGCTCGAGCGGGCGGCCGCGGGGGAGCGGCTCAAGGACGCCGCGAAGGAGATCGCCCGGGTCCACGAGGGCGTCGGCGCGAGCGAGCTCTACGACCTCGCGCTCGCCGCCCGTCGGCGGTGAGGACGCCGGTGGCGAGGGCGCAGGCGGCCTGTGCGCCCGGTGGCGCGCCGGCCCCGCATGCGAGAACGCCCCCGGCACCAGGTGCCGGGGGCGTTCTCGCAGGTCCTGCACGCGGGCCGTGCCCGCGCGGGATCAGTCCTCGATCTGGAGGAGGCCGCGCTGGTAGGCCTTCGCGAGGCGCCGCGGGACGTTGGCGGTGCGGCCGCGGACCGTCACCTGCACGAGGTCGGCGTTGTTCGCCTTCCACTGCGAGCGGCGGGAGTGCGTGCGCGCACGGGACATCTTGAACTTGGGCACTGCCATGGGACGCTCCTTGGACGGTCCGGAGGATGAACGGCGTTGGCGTCCGTCCCGAGCAGCGACCCGAACCCGCTGCAGTGTCCGGGGACACGACGATCGGGGCGCTCGGGTGCACGAAAGGGCGCGCAACGACGACCCATCTTGCCACATCCGCATCGATTCCGCGCCCTCGCGCTCCGTGAGGTAGCACACCGGCGGTGCAGGACACAGCCGGTCTGGCGCCTCCGCGGCGCTTCGCGGCAGCGCGACAGCCGTCGGCCCCGCAGGCCGCGGGGGCGCTCCCGAGGACACGGTGCGGAGCAGTGCGGCGACCCTCCTACGATGGTCGCATGCCGTCACCGCACGAGAACACTCCCGCCTCCGCGCTCCCGCCGGTGCGCGACCGCGAGGACATCGATCCGCGCGGGAAGAAGCGCGACCGCTCCTGGCCGCCCGCGCCCGAGCCGCTGCCGTCCCCGGTGATCGACAACCACTGCCACCTCGACTTCGCCGACGGGGACACGCAGCTCAGCGTCCAGGACCACGTGGACCGCGCCGCCGCCGCCGGCATCGACGCGCAGATCACGATCGGCTCCGACCTCGAGGCGGTGCGCTGGACCGCGGCGCTGCTGGCCGCCCCGGACTGCCCGCCCTCCCTGCGCGGCGGCGTCGCCGTGCACCCCAACGAGGCGGCGCTGCACGCCCGCGGCCACGACCACGACGGACGCGGGATCATCGGCCTCGACGCCGCGATCGCCGAGGTCTCGGAGCTGCTGCGCGGCCCCGGCATGGTCGTGGTGGGGGAGACGGGCCTGGACTGGTTCCGCACCTCCCGCAGGGACGAGCACGCCCGCGAGGCGCAGATCTCCTCCTTCCGCGCCCACATCGCGCTCGCCAAGGAGCTCGACCTCCCGCTCCAGATCCACGACCGCGACGCGCACCGCGACGTGCTCGAGATCCTCGAGGCCGACGGCGCCCCCGAGCGGACCGTCTTCCACTGCTTCTCCGGCGACGCGGAGTTCGCCCGCCAGTGCGCAGACCGCGGCTGGTACCTCTCCTTCGCCGGCACCGTCACCTTCAAGAACGCGACCGACCTCCGCGCCGCGCTCGCCGAGGTGGGCCTCGGACAGGTCATGGTCGAGACCGACGCGCCCTTCCTCACCCCCGTGCCCTATCGCGGCCGGCCGAACTCCTCCTACCTGATCCCGCTGACCATGGCGACGATCGCGGAGACCACCGGTGTCTCCCTCGAGGAGGCCTGCCGCGCCGTGCGGGCGACCACCCAGGACGTGTACGGCTGGCCCGAGGCGGCCGCGGCATGAGCACGGGGGAGCAGGGGCGCGGGGGCGAGCAGGACGGCGCCGGCCTGCTGCTGACGCACCGCGACATCCGCGAGCTCGCCGAGGCCGCGGGGATCCGCCCCTCGAAGCAGCGCGGTCAGAACTTCGTGATGGACCCCAACACGGTGCGCACCATCGTCGGACGTGCCGGCGTCGAGCCCGGTCAGGCAGTGCTCGAGGTCGGGCCGGGCCTGGGGTCCCTCACTCTCGGCCTGCTCGAGACGCAGGCGGACGTCGTCGCTGTCGAGCTCGACCGCGGCCTCGCCGAGCTGCTGCCCCTGACCCTGCGCGCCCGCGGCGTCGAGGAGGAGCGCTTCCGCCTCGTCCACGCCGACGCCCTCCAGGTCACCGAGCTGCCCGAGCTGCCCCGCGCGGGAGCGCCGACGATGCTGGTCGCGAACCTGCCCTACAACGTCGCCACCCCCATCCTGCTGACCATGCTGGAGCGCTTCGACTCGCTCCGCTCGGCGCTGGTCATGGTCCAGTCCGAGGTCGTCGACCGCCTCACCGCCGGGCCCGGCTCCCGCACCTACGGCGGTCCGAGCGTGAAGGCCGCCTGGTACGGCCGGGCCGTCCACGCCGGACGGATCTCGCGCCAGATCTTCTGGCCCGTCCCCAACGTCGACTCCGCACTCGTTCAGCTGGTCCGTCACGAGCAGCCGCTCGGCCCCGCGGCGGAGCGGGAGCAGGTCTTCGCCGTGATCGATGCGGCCTTCGCCCAGCGCCGCAAGACCCTGCGCGCCGCGCTCGCCGGCTGGGCGGGCACCGCGGCACGCGCCGAGGAGATCCTCCGCGCCGCCGGGATCGACCCGTCGGCTCGAGGAGAGACCCTCGAGGTCGAGCAGTTCCGCGCCATCGCGCACGCCGCGGTGGAGCAGGCCGAGGGCGAGGTCGCGACGGATGGTCCGACGGGGGACCCCGCGCCCGAGGACGACGCGACGGGAGCCGAGGGGTGAGCGGCGCCCTCGAACGGGTGGTCGTGCGCGCCCCAGGCAAGATCAACCTGTCCCTGCACGTCGGCGGCGTGGACGGCCGCGGCTACCACGCGCTCGCGACGGTGTTCCAGGCGGTCGACCTCTACGAGACCGTCACGGCGTCCCGCGCC
This sequence comes from Brachybacterium sp. SW0106-09, assembly GCF_001293905.1. Classification (NCBI taxonomy): domain Bacteria; kingdom Bacillati; phylum Actinomycetota; class Actinomycetes; order Micrococcales; family Dermabacteraceae; genus Brachybacterium; species Brachybacterium sp. SW0106-09. The sequence continues at coordinate 26,489 of NZ_BCAK01000019.1, read as the reverse complement.
GACGAGATGAGCCTCGCGATCACCTCCGAGGTGCCGGGGGAGGTGCCGCTGGACGGCACCAACCTCGCCCTGCGCGCCGCCGAGCTGCTGCGCACCGAGTGCGGGGTGCGGGAGGCGGCGGCGCTCCACGTCCGCAAGCAGGTCCCCGTCGCCGGCGGCATGGCGGGCGGCTCGGCCGATGCGGCGGCGGTGCTCGTGGCGCTGGACCGGCTGTGGGGGCTGGGCCTCGGCGCCGAGGCGCTGCGCACGCTCGGGGCACGGCTCGGCGCCGACGTGCCCTTCTCGATGCTCGGCCACACCGCGCTCGGCCGCGGCAATGGTGCGGACCTCACCACGGTGCTCACCCACGGCGAGTGGACCTGGCTGCTCGCCGTCCCCGGCGGGCACCTCTCCACCCCGGAGGTCTTCCGGCGCTTCGACGAGCTCGTGCTCGCGGGCGGCCGGGTGCCGCCGGAGCGACCCGAGATCGACGAGCGACAGCTCCAGGCGCTCAGCGGCGGCAACCTCGAACTGCTCGCCGACACCCTCCACAACGACCTCCAGGCCGCGGCGTTCGCCCTGCATCCCCGGCTCGAGGAGGTCGTCGAGGCCGCCGAGCGGCTCGGCGCGATCGGCGCGATCGTCAGCGGCTCCGGGCCGACGGTCGCCGCGCTGGTCGAGGACGAGGCTGCCGCGCGCACCATCGCGGCAGGCCTGACGGAGGGCGGGCTGGTGGAGTCCTGCCTGATCGCGCGTGGCTCGGCGCCCGGCGCGAGCGTGCTCGAGGAGAGCTGAGCCGGGCTGCGGATTGCCCTGCTCCGGGCGTGCTCGAGGAGTGCTGGGCCGGGCTGCGGCCTGCCCCTCCGAGCGCGGCCCCGTCCCGGTGCGGCATGGACGGTTCCTCCACGAAGCGGAGTCATCCACCGCGTCGTGTCGAGGGTTCCTCCCCACATATTGGTTTTCCACAGTGCGCTGTCCACAATCCGGCGCGGCCGATCGTGGGCGGCATCCGAGTTATCCACAGGAATTGACCCTGCTTGACATTCCGCCGTGGATTCGAACGCGCAGTTGAGGGCCCGAGATGGGTGCGGGCTTGCAGGTCGGCGGGCGGGTGCTGGTGTCGCTCCTTGCCGCAGACGCCGACCTTTCCTCCCTGCGACCTGTTTATCCACACTATGAAGTTCCTGGCCGGTAGCTGCATTGTGGGTCTTCTCCTCATCGAATGGCTGTGCGAAAATAGAGGCATGTCGAAGGAATCCTCGAACGAGCGCGAAATCCCCGAAGGTGCCGCCGGCGCCTCCGGCGGTCACGGCCGCCCGTCCGGGGAACATGGTCGCCCGTCCGGGGAATATGGTCGCCCGTTCGGGGAGCACTTCCGCCCGTCCGGGGATCCAGCCGGCGAGCTCCCTCCTCGCGCGGACCGCCCGATCCAGGTCGACGCCGAGCGGCTGACCATCGGCGAGCTCGACCTTCTCGCCACCTGCGAGGTCCTCGCCGAGCTCGGTGCGCGGGGCTCCGCGCCTCTGGACTCGCTGGACATCGACGGGACGATGACGCTTCTCGAGACCATCGTCGGCCTGGTAGGAGCGCTCGAGTCGCTGCGCGCGCGGACAGCGGTGCACCTCGAGGACGCGGTGAAGGCGGACTGCCTCCGACGGGAGGAGAGCCCCAGGCAGGCCGCGCTGGTGGCCCGCGCCGAAGCGTCGCGGGCGCTGAAGTCCTCCCGCGCGGTCGCAGGGCGCACGCTGGCGACCTCCCGCCGGCTCGTCCGCAGCATGCCCGGGATGATCTCGGCGCTCTCCTCCGCGCGCATGCTCCCGCAGTCCGCCCACAAGGTCGGCTCGGTCCTGGGCCCGGCGACCCCGGAGCAGCGTCGACAGGTCGATGCGATCCTCACCTCCCGGCTCGACGAGCTCGAAGGGTGCGGGCCTCAGCAGTGGGGTGACGAGGCGGCGAGGATCCTCCACTCCCTCGACCCTGCCGGTGCCGCCGCGCGCCACCAGGCCGCGAAGCGGGAGCGGCACGTGACGGTGCGGCGCACCGACCACGGGATGGCGCGGATCACCGCCCTCGTCCCCGGCATCGACGGCGCTCGGATCCGCAAGGGACTCGACGTCGCGGCCGAGAGCGCCCGCGCCCAGGGGGACCGGCGCGGTCACCAGCAGATCATGGCCGACCTCTTCGCCGACGCGCTGATCGGCCGCGGCGACGGCATCGACCCCACGACGCTCGATGTCGGGATCGTCATCACCGACCGGTCCCTCCTCGCCCCCGCGCACGCCGATGCCGCCCTGGTCGAAGGGTTCGGGTCAGTGCCCTACGACCACGTGCGCGAGGAGATGCTCCGCGCGGCCCAGGCCGAGGAGGACACCGGCCTCGCCCTCACGATCCGTCAGCTCTACGCCGATCTCGACCACGGCAATCTGGTCGCGGTGGAGTCACGATCGCGGGCGTTCCCCGCAGCGCTGACCAGGTTCCTCACCCTCGCCCACCAGACCTGCCGCGGACCCCATTGCGACGCCCCGATACGGCAGATCGACCACATCACCCCCTGGTCGCAGGGCGGGGCGACGACCCTCGACAACGGCAACGGCCTCTGCGCCGCATGCAACCAGAAGGAGCTCGCCGGGGAGACCGCACGTGTGGTCCGCGACGAGGACGGCGTGCGCCGCACCGTCCGCTGGACCACCCGTCACGGCCGCAGCGCGACCCGCGGGGCGATCAACCTCGATCCGCTCGGCACCTACCGACGACGATGCGCATCCGCGAGTCGCGCATCCGACACCGATGTTCCGAGAAGCCCCGCGACGGCAGAGCATGCGGCGAGGGAGCGGATCACGGAGCACCGCACGACCGGCGAGCGCGCGGACCGCCGATGCGACGCGATCAACCCTGGGAACAGTGGGCGCGAGAGGCTGCCGCTGGCGAGCGACGAGTCCGGAGATCTGATGAGCCTGCAGCGCGCGCTCACGGATCTGCGCCTGCGGCTCACGGTCATCCCGGATCCGCACCGGATCCACCGTCTCCCGGGCTACCCGGGTGACTGGATCGTGCGACGCGGCAGTCGGGGGAGATAGTCGGGAGGAGATGAGCAGATCCGGGAATCGCGGATCCCGAGTGCCGTGCACCGGCCGACCTCAGCCGGGCGTCGACGCTCAGCCGAGCTGCTCGGACAGCTCCAGCCAGCGCTCCTCGAGTTCCTCGTTCTCCCGCTCGACCTCCTGCAGCTGTGCGGTGATCTCCTGCAGCCCCTGGTAGTCCGACTGGTCGTGCCCGGCGAGCTTCGCGTGCAGGGACTCCGTCTGCTTCTCGAGCTTCTGCATCCGCCGCTCGATCGCGCCGAGCTCCTTCTGCGCCGCATGCGCCTCGGCGCCGGAGAGGGCAGGGGCAACCGCGGAGCTGCCGCCGGACCCGGAGGGCCCTGCGCCGCCCGCCCCGGACCCGGAGCCGGCAGCGCCGGAGGAGCCCGCGCCGGTCGCCCTGCTCGAGGCCGAACCCGCCGCGGCCTCCTCGCTCGCGGCGCGCAGCGCGAGATACTGCTCCACACCGCCCGGCACGTGCCGCACCGTGCCGTCCAGCACCGCGTACTGCGTGTCCGTGATGCGCTCGAGCAGGTAGCGGTCGTGCGAGACCACCAGCAGCGGGCCGGGCCAGGTGTCCAGCAGGTCCTCCATCGCCGCGAGCATGTCCGTGTCCATGTCGTTGGTCGGCTCGTCCAGGACCAGCACGTTCGGCTCCTCGAGCAGCGTCAGCAGCAGGTCCAGGCGACGCTGCTGACCACCCGAGAGCGCCTTGACCTGCACCTTCTGATGCGCCGCGGTGAAGCCCAGGCGCTCGAGCAGCTGACCGGGGGAGACCTCGTCCTTGCCGGCCGTGAACGTGGTGCGGTATCGCCCCACGACATCGCTGACCCGGGAGTCCAGATGCTCCTGCAGCCCCTCGAGCCGCTGGGACACCTGCCGCACGGTCACCGTCTTGCCGCGCTTGACCCGTCCGGCGAGCGGCTCGAGGTCCCCGGTGATCAGCGCGAGCAGCGTCGACTTCCCGGCCCCGTTCGGGCCGAGGATCCCGATCCGGTCCGCCGGGCCGATGTGCAGGGTCACGTCCTCCAGCACGGTCGTGTCGCCGTAGCCGGCGTCGACGTCGAGCACGTCGATCACGTCGCGGCCCAGCCGCGAGGTCGCCAGCTGGGTCAGTGCGACCGTGTCGCGCACGGGTGGCTCGCCGGCGATGAGCTCGTTCGCCGCGTCGATGCGGAACTTCGGCTTCGAGGTCCGCGCCGGCGCGCCGCGGCGCAGCCACGCGAGCTCCTTGCGCATCAGGTTCTGCCGCTTCGACTCGATCGCGGCGGCCTGTCGGTCGCGCTCGACCCGTTGCAGGACGTAGGCGGCGTAGCCGCCCTCGAAGGGCTCGACGATCCCGTCGTGCACCTCCCACATCCGGGTGCACACCGCGTCGAGGAACCAGCGGTCGTGGGTGATGACCACGAGCCCGCCGTCCTTCGCGCTCCAGCGCCGCCGCAGGTGCTCGGCGAGCCAGGCGATGCCCTCGACGTCGAGATGGTTCGTCGGCTCGTCCAGCAGCAGCACGTCCCAGTCGCCGACCAGCAGCTCCGCCAGATGCACGCGGCGCAGCTGCCCGCCCGAGAGGTCCGTGAGCGGCGCGTCGAGAGCGATGCCGCCGAGCAGACCCGCGAGCACGTCGCGGATCCGCGCGTCGGAGGCCCATTCGTACTCGGGCCGGTCGCCCACCACGCGGTCGCGCACGCTCGCCCCGACGGTCGCCTCGTCCTGCTGGGTCAGGACGCCGAGGCGCACCCCGCCCCTGACCGTCACCCGTCCCCCGTGAGGCTCCTGCGCGCGGGAGAGCAGGCGCAGCAGAGTCGACTTGCCGTCGCCGTTGCGGCCGACGACGCCGATGCGGTCGCCCTCGTCGATGCCGACGGTGACGTTGTCGAGCAGCACGCGATCGGGCAGCGCGACGTGGAGGGACTGGGTGCCGAGCAGATGAGCCATGCGGGTGGGGTCCTCCTGGGGGACGGGGAGCGGGGTCGGAGGGTGCCGGGCGGCGCGGGAGCGGACGCTCACCGGGTGCCGTGCGCCGGCCTCAGCCTCCGAGGGGGTCGTCGGACTCGAAGGTGAGCAGCAGGGTGCGGAGCATGCCCGCGAGCTCCGCCTGCTCGGCCGCGGCGAGCGGGCCGAGCAGCTCCCGCTCCGCCTCGAGCAGGCGCTCCATCGCGGCGTCGACACGGGCCACGCCGTCGGGACGCAGCCGCACCTCGACCGCGCGGCCGTCGTGCGGGCTGCGGTTCTTCGAGACCAGGCCGCGGGTGACCAGCTTGTCGATGCGGGTGGTCATGGTGCCGCTGGTCACGAGCGTCTCGTGCATGAGCGCGCCGGGGGAGAGAGCGTCCTCGCCGCTGCGGCGCAGGGCGGAGAGCATGTCGAACTCCCAACCCTCGAGCCCGGCCTCGGAGAAGGCCTCGCGCCGGGCGATCTCGAGATACCGGGTCAGGCGCGAGACGCGGGAGAGGACCGCCAGCGGCGAGACGTCGAGGTCCTCGCGCGCGAGCTCCCAGCCCGCGAGGACGCGGTCGACCTCGTCATGGGGCGGCGCGGCGTCGTCCGCAGGCGTGGTGGGCATGGGGCGAGTCTAGGTTCTCGGTCCGGGCCGCGGTCGACGCGGGCGACGCGGGCGACGCGGGCGACGTGCCGCGCCGGCCGAGACGCTCAGCCCTTCGTCTCCCCGCGCAGCTCGGGCTTCTTCTCCAGCGAGCTCAGCCCGAACCAGGAGAGGTTCACCATCCGCGCGGCGACGACCTCCTTCGAGGGCTTGCGGGTCTCGAGCCACCACTGGCCGGTGTAGGCGACCATGCCCACCAGCATCTGCGCGTACAGCGCGGCGTCCTTGATCGGGTACTTGTGCAGCCGCAGCTGCCTCGCCAGGATCACCTCGACGCGGCGCGAGACGTCCGTGAGCAGGGAGGAGAAGGTCCCCACGGAATGGCTGACGGGGGAGTCGCGCACGAGGATCCGGAAGCCGTCCTCGTTCTCGTCGATGTAGGCGAGGAAGGCCAGCGCCGCGCGCTCCATCAGCATCCGCGGATGGGCGCGCTGATCGGAGAGGGACTCCTCGAGCGCGGTGAGCAGGGTGGAGACCTCGCGGTCCACGACGACCGCGTACAGGCCCTCCTTGCCGCCGAAGTGCTCGTAGACGATCGGCTTGGAGACCTTCGCGCGCGAGGCGATCTCCTCGACCGCGGTCATGTCGAAGCCCTTCTCGGCGAACACCCGCCGGCCGACGAGCACGAGCTGCTCCCGCCGCTCCTTGCCCGTCATCCGGGTCGACCGACCGCGAGGGGCCTCGTTCTCCGCCATGCGGCGAGTCTCCCACACGGCGACCGCACGGTGACCGGCGGGTCAGCGGAGCCCCCGAGCGCGTCGACGGGCGCTGGCCGGGGGCGCCCGGGCGGTAGGATCGCCCCGCGTCCGTGCGCCCGTCGGCCCCGTCCGGCGGTGCCCTGCGCCTGCTCGCAGGCGCTCCGCGACGGGCGCGCTCCGCCATGGTGTAATCGGCAACACCTCAGATTTTGGTTCTGAAGTTTCAGGTTCGAGTCCTGATGGCGGAACGCTCACCGTCCTCCGGGGCGGCGCGGCCGACACCCGTCGATCCCACCCTCGATCTCTAGGAGCTGCCGACGTGGCCACTGCCGAGACCACCGCACCCGCCGCCGTCATCGTCCTGGCCGCCGGCGCCGGGACCCGCATGAAGTCCCGCACCCCCAAGGTGCTCCACGAGATCGGCGGTCGCTCGCTCCTCGTGCACGCGCTCACCGCCGCCGAGGGCACCGGCCCCGGCGAGCTCGTCGTCGTGCTGCGCCACGAGCGCGAGCGCGTCGCCGAGCACCTCGCCGAGCACGCCTCCGAGGTGCGGGTCGCCGACCAGGACGAGATCCCCGGCACCGGCCGCGCCGTCCAGTGCGGCCTCGAGCAGGTCGCCGCGGGCGAGGGCACCGTGCTGGTGACCTACGGCGACGTGCCGCTGCTGGACCCCGCGACGCTGCGCGAGCTGGTCGCCGCCCACGAGGCCGAGGGCGCCGCCGTCACCGTGCTCAGCGCCCGCGTCCCGTACCCCGCCGGCTACGGCCGCATACTGCGCAGCCAGGACGGCTCCGAGGTGCTCGGAATCGTCGAGCACAAGGACGCGACCGACGAGCAGCGCGCGATCGACGAGATCAACTCCGGCATCTACGCCTTCGACCTCGCCGTGCTGCGCGACGCGCTCGGCCGCATCACGACGGACAACGCCCAGGGCGAGATGTACCTCACCGACGTCCTCTCGATCGCGCGGGCCGACGGCCGCTCCGTGCGGGCCGTGGTCACCGAGGACGTGATGATGGTCGAGGGCGTCAACGACCGCGTCCAGCTCGCCCAGCTCGGCGCCGAGATGAACCGCCGCATCCTCGAGCGCCACATGCGCGCCGGCGTCACGATCGTCGACCCCGCCACCACCTGGATCGACGCCGACGTCACCATCGGCCAGGATGCGACGATCCTCCCCGGCGTCCAACTGCACGGCGCCAGCGACATCGGCGCCGAGGCCGTGATCGGCCCGGACACCACCCTGCGCGACACCGAGGTCGGCGCCGGCGCCGAGGTGGTCCGCTCCCACGCGCTGCTCGCCGTGATCGGCGAGGGCGCGACCGTCGGCCCCTTCTCCTACCTGCGCGCCGGCACGGACCTCGGCGCGAAGGGCAAGATCGGCGGCTTCGTCGAGACGAAGAACGCGGTGATCGGCGAGGGCGCGAAGGTGCCCCACCTCAGCTACGTCGGCGACGCCGAGATCGGCGAGGGCACCAACATCGGCGCCGGCACGATCGTGGCTAACTACGACGGGGTGAACAAGCACCGCACCACCGTCGGCCGCCACGTGCGCGTGGGCTCGGACAACGTGCTCGTCGCCCCGGTCACGATCGGTGACGGCGCCGCGACCGGCGCCGGCACCACCGTGCGCAAGGACGTCCCGGCCGGAGCGCTGGGCGTGAACGCTGTCTCGCAGCGGAACATGGAAGGATGGACCCTGCGACGCCGTGCGGGGACCCCGGCCGAGAGCGCGGCCCGGGCCGCCCTCGACGCCGAGCAGGGGTCCGCGGCACAGACGCCCGCAGGAACTGCCGCCGAGGAGCACAAGGAGCACGAGCAGCGATGAGCGGAATCGTCACCACCGGGGAGAAGCGACTGGTCCTCGCCTCAGGACGGGCCCACCCGGTGCTCGCCCAGGAGGTCGCCGAGGAGCTCGGCGTCGAGGTCCTCCCCATGGACGCCTGGGACTTCGCCAACGGGGAGATCTACGTGCGCTACGGCGAGTCCGTGCGCGGCACCGACGTCTTCGTGCTCCAGTCCCACCCCGCTCCCATCAACACCTGGGTGATGGAGCACCTCATCATGATCGACGCGCTCAAGCGCGCCTCCGCCAAGCGCATCACCGCCATCGCGCCGAGCTTCCCCTACGCCCGCCAGGACAAGAAGCACCGCGGCCGCGAGCCGATCTCCGCCCGCCTCATGGCGGACCTCTACGAGACCGCCGGCGTGGACCGCATGATCTCCGTGGACCTCCACGCCCCGCAGGTGCAGGGCTACTTCAACCGGCCGCTGGACCACCTCATGGCGCTGCCGATCCTCGCCGACTACGTGCAGAGGAAGTACGGCGAGGAGGACATCGCCGTGGTCTCCCCGGACGCCGGCCGGATCCGCGTCGCGGAGCAGTGGTCCAAGCGGCTCGGCGGCGTGAACCTCGCCTTCATCCACAAGACCCGCGACACGACGCGCCCCAACCAGGCCGTCGCCAAGCGCGTGATCGGCGACGTCACGGGGAAGACCTGCATCCTCGTCGACGACATGATCGACACCGCCGGCACCATCGTCCAGGCCTCCGACGCGCTGATCGCCAACGGCGCCGCCTCCGTCGTCATCGCCACCACCCACCCGATCCTCTCGGACCCGGCGACCGAGCGGCTGAAGAACTCCCAGGTGCGCGAGGTCGTGTGCACGAACACCCTCCCGGTCCCGCCGGAGAAGCAGTTCGACCGCCTCACCCAGCTCTCCATCGCCCCGCTCCTGGCGCGGGCGATCCGCGCCGTGTTCGACGACGGCTCGGTGACGAGCCTCTTCGACGGCGAGGTCTGAGCCGACGCGGTCCGGGCCGGCCTTTCCTGCGGGCGCGACGCCCCGCGCCGCACGCGGCCGACGGGGAAGCGGCCCCGTTCCCACCGGGGAACGGGGCCGCTTCGTCATGCGGCGGGGTGGTGCCGGGGCTCAGATCAGGAACCGGTTGCCCTTGACGAGGCGGCTCCACTGCCTGCCGAGGCCGAAGGTCTTGTCCAGGAAGGCCCACAGGAAGGTGAAGCCGACCATCAGGCGCGTCACGCCCAGGAGCGTGTAGCCCCAGCCGGCCTTCCGCGTGGCGGTCAGCTCGGCGGCGGCGGGGCGGGCGGGAGTCGCAGCGGCGGGGGTGGCGGCGGCGGCGCTCACGGCAGGTGCTTTTCGGTGTCGACCCGGTCGGTGCCGGATCTCGGTGATGTCGATGATGTCCATGTCAGCGGTGTCGTCCTGACAAGAACAACGGTAGGTCCGACCGGCCGGTCTGCGCGAGGACCAAGGTCACCTATTCGTCCTCCTGACCTGCAGGGACGTAGGTCCCGTCGGGGAGCGGGGCGGGTGGAGGTCGGGGTGGGGCGGCGCGGTGCTGGGTCTCCTCCTCGTGCGGGGCCGCTCACGTCCGCCCGATTCCCCGGCGCCGGGGGGACGACTGCGTGGTAGTGTCTGCGCGTCACTTCGGCGAGGGAGGGGTTCTGCCCCCTCCGTGATCGACGCGGTGCGGATCTCCGGGAGGCGTGCCCTCCCTGTGCCCCGTGGCGTCGCTCATCGTCGAGCCCCGCATCCACGAGGAGCACCACCATGGCTGAGAAGCTGAACGTCGAACTGCGCGAGGACTTCGGCAAGGGCGCTGCCCGCCGTCTGCGCGCCGAGAGCCGCGTCCCCGCCGTCCTGTACGGCCACGGCGAGGCCCCGCTGCACCTGTCGCTGCCCGGTCACGAGACCGCGCTCGCGGCCCGCAACCCCAACGCCCTCCTCGAGCTGCAGCTCGCCGACGGCACCTCCCACCTGGCCCTGATCAAGGAGATCCAGCGCCACCCGCTCAAGCGCTCGCTGAACCACCTCGATCTGATCATCGTCAAGAAGGGCGAGAAGGTCGAGGTCGACATCCCCGTCGTCCTGGCCGGTGAGGCCGTGTCCCCCGCGGTCGCGATGGTCGACCTGCAGTCGCTGACCCTCTCGGTCGACGCGCTCAAGGTCCCCGAGCAGATCGAGATCGACGTCGAGGGCAAGGAGGACGGCTACCAGCTCTTCGCCGGTGACGTCGTCCTCCCGGGCGACGCCGAGCTCGTCACCGACGCCGAGATCCTCGTGGTCTCCGTCATGGTGCCGCGCGTGGCCGAGGAGGACCTCGAGCCGGTCGTCGACGAGGACGCCGAGGGCGAGACCGAGGCCGAGGGCGGGGACGCCGAGTCCTCCGAGGGCTCCGAGGAGGAGTGACCCCTCCGGACGGGGGAGCGCGGGCACGACGCCCGCCGGCTCCCCGTCCGCTCCGTTGCTCACACACCGCCTGCCGGGGCGTCGCGCATCGCGCGGCGCCCCGGTACGGTGTCCGGGGTCGTGCGCCGCCGCGCACCGGTGAGAACGAGGAGCATCATGACCGTGAGCGAGCGCCGCCCCGGGCCGTACCTGGTGGTGGGCCTGGGCAACCCCGGCCCTAAGTACGCCGCGACCAGGCACAACATCGGCCAGATGGTCCTGGACCACATCGCCGACGCCGCCGGCGGACGCTTCGCGGCCGCCAAGCGCGCCCAGGCCGTCGTGCTGGAGGGCCGCCTCGGCGCCCCCGGCGCCGGCGAGCGGGTGATCCTCGCGAAGACCACCACCTACATGAACGTCTCCGGCGGTCCGGTGAAGGCGCTGGCCGCCTACTACGGCATCGACCCCGAGCAGGTCGTCGTCGTCCACGACGAGGTCGACATCCCCTTCGACGCGGTGCGCCTGAAGCGCGGCGGCGGCGAGGGCGGCCACAACGGCCTGCGCGACATCTCCAAGGCGCTGGGAACCAAGGACTACCTGCGCGTCCGCGTCGGGGTGGGCCGGCCTCCGGGCGGCCGCGACACCGCCGATCACGTGCTCGCCCCCTTCACCTCCACCGAGCGCCGCACGCTCGAGCTGCTGATCTCGGACGCCGCCGACGCCGTCGAGGCCGTCGTCCTCGAGGGCCTCACCGCCGCTCAGCAGCGCTTCCACTCCCGGGAGGACCGATGACCGCACCGACCGACGCCGCACGCACCGGCCGGGCCGACGGCGCAGGCCCCGATGCCGTGGGCGTCGAGCGGTCCGCCCCGCCGCTCGCCCCGCTGCTCGCGCGCCTCGCCGAGGGCGCCGACCTCACCGCGATCCGCGAGCTCGTCGAGTCCGCCGGCGCGGACGAGGACAGTGGCCCGGGCGGGGACATCGTCGCCGCGACCGCGCTGTTCCCCTTCGCCGTCGCGGACCTCGCACGTCGCGCGAGCGCCGAGTCGCCGCTGGTCGTGGTCACCTCCACCACCCGCGCCGCCGAGGATCTCCGGGCGGCGCTGAGCGTCCTCGTCGGCACCGCGCACGTCGCCGAGCTGCCCGCTTGGGAGACCCTGCCCCATGAGCGGCTCTCCCCGCGCGCCGACACCGTCGCCAAGCGCTTGAAGACCCTGCGCCGCATCGCCCATCCGGAGACCGAGGATCCGGTGCACGTGCTGCTGATGCCCGTGCGCTCCCTGCTCCAGCCGATCGCGACCGGCCTCGGCGACCTCCGTCCCGTCCGGGCGCTGGTGGGGGAGGAGCACCCCCTCGAGGACCTGGAGCAGGAGCTCGTCGACGCCGCCTACGTGCGCGTGGACATGGTCGAGAAACGCGGCGAGTTCGCGGTGCGCGGCGGGATCCTGGACGTCTTCCCGCCCACCGAGCCGCATCCCGTGCGCGTGGACCTCTTCGGGGACGAGATCGATGACGTGCGGTACTTCGCCGTCGCCGACCAGCGCTCGCTCGATCCCGTCCCGCACGGGCTCGACGCCCCGCCCTGCCGCGAGATCCTGCTGACCCCCTCGGTGCGCGAGCGCGCCCGCGCCCGCGCCGAGGAGCTGCCCGGTGTGCGCGACCTGCTGCTGCGCATCGCCGACGGCATCGCCGCCGACGGCATGGAATCCCTCAGCCCCGTCCTCGTGGACGGCATGGAGCAGGTCGCCGACGTGCTCCCCGCCGGCGCCCGCTTCCTCGTCGTCGACCCGGAGAAGGCGCGCGCCCGCTCCGAGGAGCTCGTCGCCACGACCGACGAGTTCCTCGCCGCGGCCTGGTCCAGCGCCGCCGCCGGCGGGGGACTCCCGATCGACGTGGGGGCGGCGAGCTTCGTGCCCCTGTCGGAGGCGAAGGGCCACGCCCTCGAGGGCGGCCGCGCCTGGTTCACCCTGGCCGCCTTCGGCCTCGACGCCGACCTCGACCTGACCACCTCCGGCACGTCCACCCACCCCGGTTACTCCGGCAAGCCCGCCGACGCCGCGAAGGACCTCGAGCGCCGCCGCGCCGACGGCTGGTCCGTCCTCGCGACCATGGCCGGCACGGGCGGGGCCCGCCACGCCGCCGAGAACCTCCGCGGCGAGGGCATGGCGGCCGTCTTCGCCGAGCGGCTGGAGGGACCCGTCGAGCCCGGCGAGGCCGTCGTCACCGTCGGCCCCTTCGCCGAGGGGCTCGTCGCCGAGGACCTGAAGCTGGTCCTCGCCTCCGAGCGCGACCTCACCGGCAAGTCCGGGGCGCGCCGCGGCGAGGAGCGGAGGATGCCCTCCCGCCGCCGCAACGTCGTCGACCCGCTCCAGCTGCGGCCCGGCGACCACGTCGTCCACGCCCACCACGGCGTGGGCCGCTTCGTGGAGATGACCAGCCGCACCGTCGGCACCGGCGCGAAGCGCACCACCCGCGAGTACCTCGTCATCGAGTACGCGGCCTCGAAGAAGGGCCAGCCCGGCGACCGGCTCTACGTCCCCTCCGACCAGCTCGACCAGGTCACCAAGTACGTCGGCGGCGAGGAGCCGTCCGTCAACCGCATGGGCGGCGCCGACTGGGCGAAGACCAAGTCGAAGGCCCGCAAGGCGATCCGCGAGATCGCCGACGAGCTGGTGCGCCTGTACTCCGCCCGGCAGTCCGCGCCCGGCCACGCCTTCGGCCCCGACACCCCCTGGCAGCGGGAGCTCGAGGACTCCTTCGAGTTCGTCGAGACCCCGGACCAGCTCTCCACCATCGAGGACGTCAAGAAGGACATGGAGAAGCCGGTCCCGATGGACCGCCTGATCCTCGGCGACGTCGGCTACGGGAAGACGGAGATCGCGGTGCGCGCCGCCTTCAAGGCCGTCCAGGACGGCAAGCAGGTCGCCGTGCTCGCCCCGACGACGCTGCTGGCCCAGCAGCATCTCGACACCTTCTCCGAGCGGTACACGGGCTTCCCCGTGACCGTGAAGGGGCTCAGCCGCTTCCAGTCCGCTGCCGACTCCGAGGCGACGGTCGAGGGGCTGCGCGAGGGCAGCGTCGACATCGTGATCGGCACCCACCGCCTGCTCACCGGCAACGTGCGCTTCAAGGACCTGGGGCTGCTGATCATCGACGAGGAGCAGCGCTTCGGCGTCGAGCACAAGGAGACGCTCAAGGCGCTGCGCACGAACGTGGATGTGCTGTCCATGTCGGCGACCCCCATCCCGCGCACCCTCGAGATGGCCGTGACCGGCATCCGGGAGATGTCCATCCTCGCGACCCCGCCCGAGGAGCGCCATCCGGTGCTGACCTACGTCGGCGCCGACGAGGACCGCCAGATCGCCGCCGCGATCCGGCGCGAGCTGCTGCGCGAGGGGCAGGTCTTCTACATCCACAACCGGGTCGAGGACATCGACCGCGTCGCCGCGCACCTGCGCGAGCTGGTGCCGGACGCCCGCGTCGCCGTCGCCCACGGCAAGATGAACGAGCACCAGCTCGAGCGCGTGATCGTCGACTTCTGGGAGCGGGACTTCGACGTGCTCGTGTGCACCACGATCGTCGAGACCGGCCTGGACATCGCCAACGCCAACACCCTGATCGTCGAGAACGCGGACCGCTTCGGGCTCTCGCAGCTGCACCAGCTGCGCGGGCGCGTGGGCCGCTCGAGCGAGCGCGCCTACGCCTACTTCCTCTACAACGCGGGCAAGCCGCTCACCGAGACCGCCCACGACCGCCTCACCACCCTCGCCACCAACACCGACCTCGGCGCCGGCATGCAGGTGGCGATGAAGGACCTCGAGATCCGCGGCGCCGGCAACCTGCTCGGCGGCGAGCAGTCCGGGCACATCGCCGGCGTGGGCTTCGACCTGTACGTGCGCATGGTCGGGGAGGCCGTCGCGGCCTTCCGCGGCGAGTCGAGCGCGCCGGAGAAGGAGATCCGGGTCGAGCTGCCGCTGGACGCGCACGTCCCGCACGACTACATCGGCTCCGAGCGACTGCGGCTCGAGGCCTACGCGAAGCTCTCCGCGGTGCGCGAGGTCTCCGAGATCGAGCAGGTCCGCGCCGAGCTCGCCGACCGCTACGGCCCGCTGCCCGCGCCGGTGGAGGTGCTGCTGGACGTGGCCCGCTTCCGGATCGACGCCCGTGCCGCCGGGGTCGACGAGGTCCAGGCCCAGGGGAAGATGATCCGCTTCGCCCACCTCGAGCCCGCCGACTCCGTCGCGATGCGGATGAAGCGCCTGTACCCGGGCACGCTGCTCAAGCCCGCCCTGCGCCAGGTGCTCGTGCCCCGACCGATGACCTCCCGCTTCGGCGGCACCGAGCTGCGCGACCACGCGCTGCTCGAGTGGGCGCGCGAGGTGCTGCGCGTGCTCGTGCCCTCCGCGGCCGAGCAGATCTCCGCGCCCGTCGTGCAGGCGGAGGCGGGGTCGGGGCCGGCGAGGAAGTAGCCTCGCCACCGTGAGCACCGCGCAGAGCCCCGTCCCGTCCGATCCCGCCCCGCGCGGCAGCGCCCTGCTGCGGGCCGTGGAGGTGATGGAGGCGCTGCGGGCGCCGCGCGGCGACGCCTGGACCCACCGGCAGACCCACGCCTCGCTCGCCCGCTACCTCCTCGAGGAGACCCACGAGGTGCTCGAGGTGATCGACGACCCCGCCGGCCACGGCCCCGGGGCGCTGCCTGACGAGCTCGGCGACCTGCTCTTCCAGATCCTCTTCCACGCGCGCGTGGGCCAGGAGGAGGAGCCGGCCTGGGACGTGGACGACGTGGCCCGCTCCTTCGTCGCGAAGATGGAGCGGCGCAACCCGCACGTCTTCGGCGACGCGCCCGAGCAGGCGCTCGAGGACCCCGCCGACGTCGAGCAGATCATCGCGCAGTGGCACGCCGTCAAGGCTCAGGAGAAGCAGCAGGTCCAGCAGGACCGGCAGGACCAGGAGAGCTCCGGGGCGGCTCCGACGCGCCCCCGAGGCTGGGCCGAGGGGATCCCCGCCGAGCTGCCCGCCCTGCAGACCGCGGCGAAGATCGTCCACCGCGCGCGATCGGCCGGCGGGCTCGAGCAGCTGCTCGCGGCGGCCGACGCCGCGGCCTCGGCCGAGGACGCCGGCGACTGGGGCGGCGACCTCGGCCGGGCGCTGCTCGACCTGGTCGTGGCCGCCGAGGGCCGCGACGACGATCCCGAGACCGCGCTGCGCGCCCTGCTCGCGAGGACCGTCCGCGAGCTCGAGCAGGGCACCTGCGCCTGACCGGGGCACTCGTCCGCCGTCGGCGCCCTCCGGCCGCAACCGCGGGCACGGGGGCGCGTGGCGGGCGCCGCTCGGCCTAGACTGTCGGGCGGACGGTCAGCGCCGACCGGACGATTCGAACTTCATCACCGAAGGAAGGAACAGCCCATGGCAGCCCTGATCGAAGCACTCCTCGCCCGAGAGATCCTCGACTCCCGCGGCAACCCCACCGTCGAGGTCGAGATCCTGCTCGACGACGGCACGTTCGAGCGCGCGGCGGTCCCCTCCGGCGCCTCGACCGGCCAGTTCGAGGCCGTCGAGCGCCGCGACGGCGACAAGGACCGCTACCTCGGCAAGGGCACGCTCGACGCCGTCAACGCCGTGATCACCGAGATCCTGCCGGCGATCCACGGCATGGACGTCCAGGAGCAGCGCGCGATCGATCAGGCGATGCTCGATCTCGACGGCACCAAGAACAAGGGCACCCTCGGCGCGAACGCCATCCTCGGCGTCTCCCTCGCCGTGGCGCGCGCCGCCGCGGCCTCCGCGGGCGTGCCGCTGTACCAGTACGTCGGCGGCCCGAACGCGCACATCCTGCCCGTCCCGATGATGAACATCCTCAACGGCGGCTCCCACGCGGACTCCAACGTCGACATCCAGGAGTTCATGATCGCGCCGATCGGCGCGGAGACCTTCACCGAGGCCATGCGCGTCGGCGCCGAGGTCTACCACGCGCTGAAGGCCGTGCTCAAGGAGCGGGGCCTGGCGACCGGTCTCGGCGACGAGGGCGGCTTCGCCCCGAACCTCGACTCCAACCGCGCCGCGCTCGACCTGATCGTCGAGGCCATCGGCAAGGCCGGCTTCGAGGCAGGCGAGGACGTCGCGCTCGCGCTCGACGTCGCGGCCTCCGAGTTCTTCGAGGACGGCGCCTACACCTTCGAGGGCGCGAAGAAGACCTCCGCCGAGATGGTGGATTACTACGCCGAGCTCGTCGACGCCTACCCGCTGGTCTCCATCGAGGACCCGCTGGACGAGGAGGACTGGGACGGCTGGAAGGCCATCACCGAGCGCCTCGGCACCAAGACGCAGCTCGTGGGCGACGACCTCTTCGTCACCAACCCCGAGCGCCTCGGCCGCGGCATCGACGAGGGCGCCGGCAACGCGCTGCTGGTCAAGGTCAACCAGATCGGCTCGCTCTCCGAGACCCTCGACGCCGTGGACCTCGCGCACCGCGCGGGCTTCAAGGCCATGATGTCCCACCGCTCCGGCGAGACCGAGGACACCACCATCGCTGACCTGTCCGTAGCGACCAACTGCGGCCAGATCAAGTCGGGCGCCCCCGCCCGCGGCGAGCGCGTGGCCAAGTACAACCAGCTGCTCCGCATCGAGGAGGAGCTCGGCGAGGCCGCCCGCTACGCCGGCGCCTCCGCCTTCCCGCGCTACACGGCGTGATCGCCGCCGCCCGGGCGCACCGCGTTTCCCGCGCGGCGCGTCCAGGCGGAGGCCGTATCCTCTAGCGCATGAGCAGCAGACGACCGGGCGCCCCGCGATCGACGAGGCGCCCGGTCGCCGCGTCCGGGGCCCGTCGCACCGGTGCGCGCTCGACCTCGCGCCCGTCGGCCGCCCCCGGCCGCGGCGGCGCCGCTCGCCCCGGCGGGACCAGGCAGTCCGCCTCCGCCGGCACCGGCGGCGACCGCAGCCGGGGCCCCGCCGCCGCCTCCCGCCCCGCCACCGCCCCCTCCCGCGCCGACGGCCCGGACGGGCCCGGCATCACGATCACGCGCCGCACCCTCGTGCTGGTCGCGCTCGTCGTGGTGGCGCTGGCGGCCCTCGTGCCGACCGTGAACTCCTACGTGGCCCAGCGCCAGAAGCTGTCCGACCTGCAGGGCCAGGTCGCCCAGCAGGAGGCGGAGGTCGAGGACCTGCGCGAGCAGGTCGCGCAGTGGGAGGACCCCACCTATGTCGCCGCCCGCGCCCGCGAGCGCCTCCTGTTCGCGATGCCTGGGGAGACCCAGTACCGCCTCACCGACACCTCCGGCCAGGACGTCCCTCTCACCGAGGCGCAGCAGGCCGAGGAGGCCGCGAAGGAGGGCGCGTGGTACTCGACCCTCTGGGAGAGCGTCGAGGGCTCGAGCCGCCTGACCCCCGAGGACATCCCCGACGAGACCGGCTCGACCGACGAGGACGTCCCGGCCGAGGACCCCGCCGACACCACCGATCAGGACGACGACCAGTGACCTCACTCGCCCCCCTTCCCCACGAGACGCCTGCCTCGCCGCGCGACCTCGAGATCATGCGCCTCCAGCTCGGCCGCGACATGCGCGGCGTCGTCTCGATCGCGCGGCGCTGCGGCTGCGGGCGCCCCGCCGTGGTGCGCACCGCGCCGCGCCTCGAGGACGGCACCCCGTTCCCGACCTCGCTGTACCTCACCCTTCCCTGGCTCACCCTCGAGCTCTCCCGGCTCGAGGCGACCGGTCTGATGGCCGAGCTCACCGAGCGTCTCGAGAGCGACGAGCAGCTCGCCGCCCCGTACCGCGCGGCGCACGAGCGCTATCTCGCGCGCCGCGCCGAGATCGGCGAGGCGGAGGAGGTCGCGCACGTCAGCGCCGGCGGCATGCCCACGCGCGTCAAGTGCCTCCACGCTCTCGCGGGCCAGTCCCTCGCCGAGGGACCGGGCATCAACCTCGTCGGTGACCAGGTGCTCGCGATGATCGACGGCGCCGCGCCCGAGCTCGTGTGCCGCTGCCAGGACGAGGAGCCCGGGACCGACCCCGACGAGCACGGCACCGACGAGGCCGAGGAGGGACGATGAGCGCGCCCGTCGCCGCGATCGACTGCGGCACCAACTCGATCCGCCTGCTGATCGCCCGGCGCGACGAGGCCACCGGGCGCCTCGTCGACCTCGAGCGGCACCTGGAGATGGTCCGCCTCGGGCTCGGCGTGGACCGCACCGGACGCTTCGACCCCGTCGCCGTCGAGCGCACGCTGGACGCCGCCCGCCGATACCAGGCGCTGGTGGAGCACCACGGCGTGCGCCGCGAGGACGTCCGCTTCGTGGCCACCTCCGCGACCCGCGACGCCTCCAACCGCGAGGACTTCATCTCCGGCGTCCGCGCGATCCTCGGCATCGACCCCGAGGTCATCTCCGGCCAGGAGGAGGCGGAGCTCTCCTACCGCGGCGCGGTCAGCACCGTCGAGGGCCTGCCCGCAGGGCCCGCGCTGGTGGTGGACATCGGCGGCGGCTCCACCGAGCTGGTGCTCGGCACCACCGCCCCCACCCACCGCATCAGCCTGGACATGGGATCGGTCCGCCTCACCGAGCGCCACCTGCGCTCGGACCCGCCCGCCGCCGACGAGATCGCCGCCGCCACGGCGGACATCGACGCCCTGCTGGACGAGGCCGCGGAGGCGATCCCGCTGGAGCGGGTCGCCTCGCTCGTCGGCGTCGCCGGGACGGTGACCACGGTCACCGCGGTCGCCACCGGGATCCGGGACTATCGTCCCGATGTCACCCACGGCGCCGCCCTCCCCGTCGACGAGGTCCGTGCGCTGTGCGAGGCGCTGCTGCGGGAGACCCGCGAGGAACGGTCGCGCCACCAGGTGATCCATCCCGGGCGTATCGACGTCATCGGCGCGGGCGCGCTGATCTGGTCGCGCATCGTCGAGCGCGTCGCCGCCGCCTCCGGCATCGCCGAGACCCGCACGAGCGAGCACGACATCCTGGACGGGATGGCGCTGGATCTGCTGGACCACGCGCCCTGAGACCCTCCGCGCGTGGGGCGGTGACCACCTGACGAGGTGCTTTTGTCTCAGCGACCATACGGTCCTAGGCTGTGGTACATGACCAACACCTTCGGCGGCAAGCCCCATGTCCTCATCCTCGGCGGTGGTTCCGTCGGCATGACCACTGCGTCCGAGCTGCGCAAGACGCTCGGAGCGGAGGTCGCGATCACCGTCGTGGACCCGCGCCCGTACATGACCTATGCGCCCTTCCTCCCCGAGGTCGGCGCCGGCAGCATCGATCCCCGCAACGTGCTCGCGCCGCTGCGCAAGATCCTCACCGGCACCAAGGTCGTCACCGGCTCCGTCGCGGCGATCCGCAGCGCCGAGCACACCGTGGTGGTGGACACCGAGGAGGGCGAGCAGCTCGAGATCTCCTACGACTACCTCGTCGTGGGCCTCGGCGCCGTCCCGCGTCTGCTCCCGATCCCGGGCCTGGCCGAGAACGCGATCGGCTTCAAGCAGGTCGAGGAGGCCACGGCTGTCCGCGATCGCATCCTCGCCAATCTCGCCGAGGCGGCGACCACGAAGGATCCCAAGCTCCGCAAGCGCCTGCTCACCTTCACCTTCATCGGCGGCGGCTTCGCCGGCGGCGAGGCCGTGTCCGAGGCCGAGGACATGGTGCGCGATGCCCTGCGCTACTACCCCGACCTCCACGCCTCCGACATCCGCTTCGTGCTCGTCGACGGCGCCCCCTTCATCTTCCCGGAGCTCACCGAGGACCAGCGCGCCTACGTGCTGAACCAGCTGCGCGAGCGCGGCATCGAGGTCAAGCTCGAGACCTTCCTGAACTCCGCCGAGAACGGCGTGATCAAGACCAGCGACGGCGACGAGTTCGAGACCGACCTGCTCGTGTGGAACGCGGGCGTCAAGCCCAACCCGGTGCTCTTCGACGAGGAGACCTCCGACCTCCCGATCGTCACCGAGCGCGGGCCGCTCATGGGCAAGGTCCAGGTCCTGCCCGACCTGCGAGTCAACGGCGAGGACGGCCCCTTCGACGACGTCTTCGCCGCCGGTGACTGCGCCGCCGTGCCGGACCTCGCCTCGGGCGAGGGCAAGTTCTGCCCGCCCAACGCCCAGCACGCGGTGCGCCAGGCCAAGCGCCTGGCCGACAACATCGCGCGCTCCGTCCAGGGCCGCCCGCTGGTGGACTACTACCACAAGAACCTCGGCGTCTTCGCGACCCTCGGCATGTACAAGGGCGTCGGCCGCCTGATGCTCGGCGAGAAGGAGCTGGACATCCGCGGCCTGCCGGCCTGGGCGATGGCCCGCTCGTACCACCTCTACGCGATGCCGACGATCGGCCGTAAGGTGTCCGTCGCCGCTGGCTGGGTGGGCAACCTCGTCTCCCGCCGCGACATCATCGGCATCCCGCAGGCGGAGACCCCGCGCGCCGCCTTCGAGCTCGCCGCGAGCTCCGGCAAGAAGAAGTGAGCCGCGCGGGACGCCGCTGAGCGTCCCCCGACACGACGCCGTCGCCCCCCAGGGGGCGGCGGCGTCGTCACGTTCGAGGCCCGTGTGAGCGAGTATCCTCGGATGGTCACGCATACGAGCACGTTCGCGCACGCGGCTGCGGCGCGGCGCAGAGCATCCGGCGCCCGGCCGGAGAGGGGCAGGAGCATGCAGATCCACATCGTGGAGGACGCCGCGGCCGGAGGCGTCGTCGTCGCCGACGAGATCCAGCGCGTCCTCGAGCGCGCGGGCGACCGGGGCCCGGTGCTGGGCCTGGCGACCGGCTCCTCGCCGCTGCCCGCGTACCAGGAGCTGATCCGCCGCCACCGCGAGGAGGGGCTCTCCTTCGCCGACGCGCGCGCCTTCCTCCTCGACGAGTACGTGGGCCTGCCCGACGAGCACGAGCAGAGCTACCACCGCTTCATCCGCGAGAACCTCGTCTCCCACATCGACCTGCCGGAGGAGAGGGTCGACTCCCCGGACGGCACCGCAGAGGACCCGCACGCCGAGGCCGTGGCCTATGACGGACGCATCCGGGACGCCGGGGGAGTGGACGTGCAGATCCTCGGCATCGGCTCCAACGGGCACATCGCTTTCAACGAGCCCGGCAGCTCCCTCGGCTCCCGCACCCGGGTCGTGGGCCTGACCCGCTCGACCATCGCCGACAACTCGCGCTACTTCGCCAGCCGCGAGGACGTCCCGATCCAGGCCCTCAGCCAGGGGCTCGGGACCATCCTCGAGGCACGGCGGATCGTGCTGGTCGCCTCCGGGGAGAACAAGGCCGCGGCCATCGCCCAGCTCGTCGAGGGCGGGATCAGCGCGCGCTGGCCCGCGACCGTGCTGCAGATGCATCCCGAGGTCGTCGTCGTCGTCGACGAGGCCGCCGCCTCCCGCCTCGAGCTGCACGAGGACTACCGTCACGAGCGCCGCCTCGAGGAGGCCGAGCGCGCCGCGCGCTCCCACTGAGACCGATACCACCGGGTCCCGGGCGGGACCACCCTCCCCGGCAGGGGCCCGGTGGGCGCAGGGCCGATACGATCGCCCTCATGCAGCAGGCCGATCCCTCCCCCTCCTCCTCTCGCACAGCCCCCGACGCCGCGACCACGACCCCCGAGGCGCCGCGCGGCGCCCTGGATCGCTGGTTCCACATCACCGCACGCGGCTCGACGATCCCCCGGGAGATCCGCGGCGGCATCGTCACCTTCTTCTCGATGTGCTACATCGTGGTGCTGAACCCCCTGATCATCGGCACGGTCCCGGACTCGACCGGGATGTACCTCGGCGGCGGCACCGAGCCGAACCTCCCCGCCGTCGCCGCCGGCACCGCGCTCATCGCAGGACTGCTGAGCATCTTCATGGGGGCGTGGGCGAAGTTCCCGCTGGCGCTGGCCGCCGGGCTCGGGCTGAACGCCTATCTCGCCTACTCCGTCGTCCCGCTGCCGGGCATGACCTGGGGCGGCGCCATGGGCCTCGTCGTCATCGAGGGCGTCGTCATCCTGCTGCTGGTGCTCAGCGGCTTCCGCAAGGCCGTCTTCGACGCCGTCCCGGCCTTCCTCAAGACCGCGATCGCCGTCGGCATCGGGCTGTTCATCGCCTTCCTGGGCCTGTACAACGCGAAGTTCGTGACGACCGCGAACGGCACCCCGGTCCAGCTCGGCAACGACGGGTCCCTCACCGGCTGGCCCACCTTCGTGTTCGTCGCCGGGCTGCTGCTCATGTTCGTGCTGTGGGTGCGCAAGGTCCCCGGCGCGATCCTCATCGCCATCGTCACCGCGACCGCGCTGTCGATCGTGATCGAGCGCGTGCTCCACCTGGGCGCCTTCGCCCCGGCCGGCGCCGACGGCCCCGGCAATCCGGGCGGGTGGGCGATGAACGTCCCGGCCGTCTCCGAGCTCCCGGTCCAGCTGCCCGACTTCTCCACGCTGCTGACCGTCGACCCGATCAGCGGGATCACCGCCGCGGGAGCGGTCGGCGCGAGCGTCATCGTCTTCTCGCTGCTGCTGGCCGACTTCTTCGACACCATGGGCACCATGGTCGGGGTCGCCGCGGGGGCGGACCTCGTCGACGAGCAGGGCGACATCCCGCACTCCCAGCGGATCCTCGTGGTCGACTCCGCGGCGGCGATCGCCGGCGGCATGGGCGGCGTCTCCTCGAACACGAGCTTCGTCGAGTCCACCTCCGGCGTCGCCGAGGGCGCGCGCACCGGGCTGTCCGCGGTGGTCGTCGGCGTGCTGTTCCTGCTCTCGACCTTCCTCTCGCCGCTCGTGGGGATGGTGCCCTACGAGGCGGCGACCCCGGCGCTGGTGATGGTCGGCTTCCTGATGATGACCCAGATCACCGACATCGACTTCACCGACGTCGAGATCGCGATCCCCGCGTTCCTCACGATCATCCTGATGCCCTTCGCGTACTCGATCACCGTGGGCATGGGCGCCGGCTTCATCATGTACGTGCTGCTGAAGCTGGTGCGGGGCAAGGCACGCTCGATCCCCTGGTTGATGTACGTGATCGCCCTGATGTTCGTCGCGTACTTCCTGCGCGGCGCGGTCGAGGGCCTGCTGCTGTGACCGATCCCGGGGCGGAGGCCGAGATCGCCGAGCTCGCCGCCGAGCTGCAGCGCCTGCTGCTGGTCTCCTCGCGGATCCTGCGCTCGCACACCGCCTCTCATACGGTCTCCGCCTCGCAGTTCTCGGTGCTCGCGCACCTGGACCGGGCGGAGGAGTCCACCCCGGGGACGCTGGCCGACTTCGAGCACGTGAGCCCTCCGGTGATGACCCGCGTGCTCGGCCGCCTCGAGGAGGCGGGGCTCGTCCGCCGCTCCGCCCACCCCGAGGACGGTCGGCAGGTGCGGGTGACCCTCACCGACCGGGGCAGGGAGCTGGTGCGGGCCGGCCGCGCGGAGCGGGACGCCTGGCTGCGCTCCCGTCTCGACGGGATCAGCGCCGAGGAGCGGGAGAGCCTGCGCGAGGCGACCGCCCTGCTGCGGCGCACGCTGGTCCCGCCGCGGGACTGACGGGGCGCGGAGGGACGCAGAGACAGTGGCGCCGGGATGCCGTCGCGGGCGAGCGGGGCGCCGCCCCGGGATCACGGCGACGCAGAAGCGAGGCGACGCAGAAGCGCGGCACCGCCTCCGCCCGCACCGCGAAGAGCCTTGCCGCGGCCCTGCATCGACTCCCCGCTCGCACGTGCCGCGCGCATGAAGGGCCCCGTCCGAGGACGGGGCCCTTCGTGGTCTGCGGGACGCGTGATCCCCGCGGTCGGGCGGGCCGACGCGCAGCGGTCAGCGCGCGGGAGCCGTCCGGCCCGGCGAGGTGCTCAGGAGACGGCGTCGGCCGAGCGGTCGAGCACGTGGTCCAGGACCGCGATCAGCGCGGCGACGTCCTGCTCGTCCACGGCCGGGAAGGTCGCGATGCGCAGCTGGTTGCGTCCGAGCTTGCGGTAGGGCTCGATGTCGACGATCCCGTGGGCCCGCAGCACGGAGGTGATGGCCGTGGCGTCGATCGAGTCGTCGACGTCGAGGGTGGTCACGACCTGCGAGCGCGCCGCCGGATCCGTCACGAAGGGGGTGATCTCCTCGCGCCGCTGCGCCCATGCTTGGAGCATGCCGCTGGTGGTGCGGGTGCGGGAGTCGGCCCAGGCGAGACCGCCCTGGGCGAGCATCCATTCGATCTGCTCGGCCATCAGCACCAGGGTCGCCACCGCCGGGGTGTTGAGCGTCTGCTCCTTGCGGGAGTTGTCGATCGCGGCGGCGAGGGAGAGGAAGGACGGGATCCAGCGGTCCTGCGCCGTGCCGAGCCGCTCCGCGCGCTCGATCGCGGCGGGGGAGAGGATCGCGAGCCACAGCCCGCCGTCGGAGGCGAAGGCCTTCTGCGGGGCGAAGTAGTACGCGTCCGTCGCCGAGACGTCCACCTGCGCGGCGCCGGCCACGGAGGTCGCGTCCACGAGCACGAGCTGGTCCTCGCGCGCGCCCTCGGGACGGGCGACCGGGACCATCACGCCGGTCGAGGTCTCGTTGTGCGGCCAGGCATAGGCGTCCACGTCCTCGGAGAAGCGAGGGGCGGGGCAGCTCCCCGGCTCGGCGCGGAGGACCTCGGGCTCCGCGAGATGCGGTGCGCCGGCGGCCTCTGCGGCGAACTTCTGCGAGAACTCGCCGAGCACGAGGTGCTGGGAGCGCTTCTCGATCAGCCCGTAGGCGGCCACGTCCCAGAACGCGGTGGAGCCTCCGTTGCCGAGCACCACCTCGTACCCCTCGGGAAGGGAGAAGAGCTCGGCCAGGCCCTGACGGACCCGAGCGACGACCTGCTTGACCGGCGCCTGACGGTGGGAGGTGCCCATCACCGTGCGGGACACCGAGGAGAGCGCCTCCATCTGCGCATCGCGCACCCGGGAGGGACCGGAGCCGAAGCGTCCGTCGGAGGGCAGGAGCTCCGAGGGGATGGTCAGGGCGCGCAGGGCGTCGGTGCGAGCGGTGCTGGCAGCGGTCATTCGAGCTCTCCTCACGAGGACGGTCCGGGCCGCCCGGTGACGAGGCGGCCCGGGGGCATTCTTCCAGGAACCTGCTTCGACGCCTCGTTCGGTCCGGGGAGCGTCGGGAGTGCGGGCCGGCTGACGCTCCCGGGGCACGGTCCGTGCGAGGATCAGGGCATGAGCCGTGCCGATCTCGAGAAGCAGCCGTTCGACGTCGCGACGATGTTCGACGGCATCGCCCGCCGCTACGACCTGATGAACGACGTCGCCGCGATGGGGCAGGTCGGGATGTGGCGCGAGAAGATGGTCGAGTCCCTCGACATCGCTGCGGGGGACCAGGTCCTGGACCTCGCCGCCGGCACCGGCACCTCGAGCGCCGCCATCGCCCGCGCCGGCGCGCAGGTGGTCGCCGCCGACTTCTCGCTCGGGATGATGACCGAGGGCCGCCGACGAGGTGCGCCGGTCCCGTTCGTGGGCGCCGACGCCCAGCACCTACCCTTCGCGGACGACTCCTTCGAGGCCGCGGTGATCTCCTTCGGCCTGCGCAACGTCCATGAGCCGCGCCTGGCGCTCGCAGAGATGTCCCGGGTGGTGCGCCCGGGCGGCCGCGTCGTGGTGTGCGAGTTCTCGACGCCGACGTGGCGTCCTTTCCGGGCGGTCTACGAGAACTACCTGCTGCGTGCGCTGCCGGCCGTGGCACGCCGCGTCGCCACGAGCGCCGACGCCTACGACTACCTCGCCGAGTCGATCCTGGACTGGCCGGACCAGGAGGCGCTGCGCGGATGGTTCGCACAGGCCGGCCTCGAGCAGGTCCAGTACCGGAACCTCAGCGGGGGCATCGTCGCCCTGCACCGTGGAGTGGTGCCCGCTCGCTGACCTCCCTCGATCCTCGCGCTGACCTGCACGGACAGGCGAGGCGAGGATAGGCATCAGGGCCGATGCGCGCATCGGCGGGGAGCGATGTGGTCGAGGCCACCTCGAAAAGGGCCGTTCTGGCTT